>CAYLSS010000301.1:0-3278 GCA_964385765.1 uncultured Solibacteraceae bacterium | reverse complement strand
AGGTGTTCGTGAACATTGCGATCTTCATGCCGCCAGGCTCCTCAACTGGTGAGCGCGTCCGCACTGAAAGATTTCAAACGGCGCGCAGCCTGGAATCCGGACCGCGCACGGACGAAGCATCCATTCTATGAAATTGAGCCATGCATCTCCCGCTTCACTGACCCGCGGTCAACCCTTCTTATTTCGAATCCCCTGCTGGGCGGCTGCGGTAACCGCCTCCTCGCGCGTGAGTCTCATTCTTAGTGTTTGGGCAGTCAGGAGACACACGGTGGAGAACATGGAGATTGCGCAAATCCTCAACGAATACGCCGATTTTCTGGAGATTCAGGACAGCACTCCTTTTCCGGTGCGGTCTTATCGCAGGGCGCATTCACCCGCAAGAAATTCAAAGCCTGGCTCAACAGCCGAAAATCTTCATCGGGATGGCCCAAACACGCGGCGCGCCGGCCGGAGTGAAGCCTCACTGCCGGGCCGTTTCCATGAAACGGATGCCGTTACCAGAAGTCTCCTGGTTTGGCTAACGAGAAGCAGTCCCCCAATCGGAATGACACCAAAAGACAGTGGATAAGCGCTGTCTTTTGGCTCGTGGTGGGGGGAGCGCTGCTATTTTCGTGGTTCGGAATGAACCCGGATGGGCGAGAGCGTATCCCCTACACGCAGTTCAAGTCCGATGTTCGCGAGGGCAAAATTGCCGAGGTCACCCTCTCCGGCCAGGAAGTGACTGGCACCTACAAGCAAGAAGGCGAAGAGGATGCGGCCCCCAAAGAATTTCGCACAGCCCTGCCCCCGATTGATGACCAGCAATTGATCGCGTTATTCGAGGAAAACAACGTCACGGTCAACGTGGACCCTCAGCAGGACGCCTGGTGGAGCACGGCGCTTATCACTATTTTGCCCTGGCTGTTCATCATCGGCTTCTTCGTCTACATCAGCCACCGGATGCGTGAACAGATGGGCGCCGGAGGACCGGGAGGCATGTTCCAGTTCACCAAGTCGAAGGCCAAGCGTTATCAGAAAGGTGCCAGCGAAACGCGCTTCGACGATGTCGCCGGACTCGAGAATGCCAAGCGCGACCTTCGGGAGATCATTGAGTACCTGGCTAACCCCGGACGCTACCGCAAAATAGGAGCCAAGCTCCCGCGGGGTGTCCTTCTGGTCGGCCCTCCGGGTACGGGGAAGACGCTGTTAGCCAAGGCCGTTGCGGGCGAAGCCGACGTCCCGTTCTTCAGCATTAGTGGATCGGAGTTCATCGAGATGCTGGTCGGCGTCGGCGCCTCTCGCGTCCGCGACATGTTCGAAAGCGCCAAGCAGGAAGCGCCCGCCGTCGTGTTCATCGACGAGATTGACTCGGTTGGCCGCTCGCGCGGAACAGGCCTCGGCGGGGGTCACGACGAACGCGAGCAGACGCTCAACCAGATCCTGAACGAAATGGATGGATTCTCTCCGGGACAGGCCGTCGTCGCTTTGGCCGCCACCAACCGGCCCGACGTGCTTGACCCTGCGCTGCTGAGACCTGGACGATTTGACCGCAAGGTCGTACTCGAACTCCCGAGGAAAGACGCCCGCCGAAAAATCCTTGAAGTCCATACAAAAGGGGTCGAACTCGCCGATGATGTCGATCTCGAAGCAATTGCCAAGCGGACCGTCGGTTTCGCGGGCGCCGACCTCGAAAACCTCGTCAATGAAGCCGCCCTCCTCGCCGGACGCGAGAACAAGGAACGTGTCGACATGCACTTCTTCGAACTGGCCCGGGATAAGATCGTCCTCGGCGCCGAACGGGAGTCATTCCTCAGCGACGGTGACAAACGTGCGATCGCCTATCATGAGGCGGGACACGCGGTCCTCAACTGTGTCCTCGATCAAACGGATCCCATCGACAAGGTGACCATCATCCCTCGCGGACGGGCCCTCGGCGTCACCGAAATGCTGCCGGAGGAAGAACGCCACAACGTGCGGGAGAGCTACCTCAGGGATCGTATCACCGTTATGCTGGGCGGACGCGTATCGGAGAAGCTGGTCTTCGGCGAGGTCAGCAACGGCGCCGAAGACGACCTGCAGCAAGCCACGAACCTCGCCCGCCGGATGGTCAGCCGCTGGGGCATGAGCAAGAAACTCGGTCCAGTCGCGTTTCGCCGCGGTGAAGACCACGTCTTCCTGGGCCGCGAAATGACCCAGCCGCCCGACTTCTCCGAGCACACCGCGCAACTCATCGATGACGAGGTCCGCTCCCTCGTCGGCGAACTCGAAGAAAAAGCTAAGAACCTCCTTGCCGACTATCGCGAACAGCTCGATTCTTTGGTCGATGAACTGCTCGCAAAGGAAAGTCTGGACGCCGATGAGATTCGCCGGTTGGTCGGATCATCCAAGTCAAAAGCCGACTCTAACCCAGACCAAGAGGAAGAAACAGAAAAGCTCCAGCCTCGTTAAATAGAGCATCTTTATTTCCGCCCGCCATTCATGAACATGGGGTGAACGCTGCATAAATCCTTCTTCCCCGTAACGCATCTCTACGGGGACGGTCTCTAAATAGGTGTGTATACTTCCGAACCCGAAACCAATCTGAACGAACTACCCGCGGCCGATGAATGGCTGCTGGCCTACCACGACTATCAACCCAAAAAGGAGAAGCTTCGAGAGGCTCTCTGCACACTGGGCAACGGCCACTTCGCGACCCGAGGCGCCGCTCCCGACTCCCACGCCGATTCCGTCCACTACCCCGGCACTTACCTCGCCGGCGGCTACAATCGGCTAAGCACCGAGATCTCCGGCCGCATGGTGGAAAACGAAGACCTCGTCAACCTGCCTAACTGGCTGCCGCTCACGTTCCGCGTGGAAGACGAAGATTGGTTCGACCTCGACTCGGTCGAGATTCTCTCCTATCGACAGGAGTTAAATATCAGAGGCGGGGTACTGCACCGGACCATCCGTTTTCGCGGTCCCGGGGGACGTGAAACCACGCTGCGAGAGCGGCGCATCGTGCACATGAAGGAGTCAAACCTGGCGGCGCTGGAAACCACTCTGACACCGGAAAACTGGTCCGGACGTCTCGTCGTCCGATCAGCGCTCGACGGACGCGTGATCAACGATGGAGTGGAACGCTACAGGGCTCTCAACGGACGCCACCTCGAACCTCTCGCGACTCAGCCCGTGGAGGGCGGGTCCATCCTTCTCGAAGCGCGCACCACCCAGTCCAAGCTTCGCATCGCCGAAGCGGCTCGCACCAGGCTTTTCCTGGACGGCAAACCCATGGACAACGGCCACGAGGTTGTCCAGGAACC
>CAYLSS010000300.1:0-5925 GCA_964385765.1 uncultured Solibacteraceae bacterium | reverse complement strand
GGCCTCAGCCGCTATCTCCACCGTGCAGTTCGGCTGTTCCCGAGTCCGAACACATTGGAGGAAGTTCTCGATATGCGGCTCCACCGGGACCGGGGCCTTGGCGTACATGATGGGTTCGCGATTGTTCTTCCACGGTTCGGCCCACACCGTGAATCCGCCATTGTCGAGCAGCATCGTGCCTTCGTCGCCCATGAAGAGAATCGACCAGCCATCCTGGAAGTCATTGCAATAGTTCAGCGACCAGGTGGCGATCATGTCGTCGTATTCGAATACCGCTGTGAAGACATCCGGGTGCTCGGCGCCCTTCATCTTGGCGATATAGCCCTGGGCTATGGCCGCCTTCGGCCGTCCAACACCGGTGAACCACTGCACCACGTCCATCAGGTGGGTTCCCTGGTCGGTCATGTTGCCGCCCGCGTAGTCCCGAAACACCCGCCATTTGCGGAAGCGCATCGGTTCCGATTCCCTCTTCGGCGCCGGTCCCAGAAAAGCTTCCCAATCGAGCTCGCCCGGCAGCGGATCGTTGTTGATCGGCCGCGACACGTTCCAGTGCCATTTGGGCTTGACCTGCGTAATCCGACCCAGCATGCCGTCGTCAATCACCCGCTTGGCGCGGTAGACCGATGGCGCGCTCCGGCGCTGCATGCCGATCTGCACAATACGATCACTCTGCCTGACCGCCTGAACCATCACCTCGCTCTGGTCCAGTGACCACGACAACGGCTTCTCCGCGTAGGCGTCCTTGCCGGCCGCGAGCGAGGCCTTCAGCATCGGCCAGTGCTGGTGGTCCGGACCCGCGAGCACCACCACGTCGACGTCGGGGGAAGCGAGCAGCTCCTGATAATCGGCGAAGGTCTTCGCGTGCGGCGAATCCTTCTGCGCCAGCTCGAGATTTGGCACGTAGACATCGCACAGCGCAACACACTTGGCGCCCAGATTCTGGAACTTCCGGTTGAGATACCGACCTCGACCGCCGGTCGCAATCACGCCGTACTGAATCTTGTCGTTGGCTCCCCTGGCCGACTGGGGTACGAATGCCGGCGCCGTGGCCATCGTCGTCAGGAATGCTCTGCGATCCGTCTTCATGTGAAGATCCTTTCCGTGGCTACCGAAGTTCGCTCGACATTATACAAGAAGTAGGTACGATCCGAGCCTTCCCTCTGCCCCCGGCTAATGTAGAACCACCACCCGGGACGGGTAGCCCGTCTGCCGAACCACGCGATCGCTGCTTATGCGGAAGCCGCATTCGGGAAATAGCGACCCCACGCTCCGTTCCACCTGGCGCCCATAAAATGCCGGCGCAAGGCGCGACGCAATCTCGTACAGCCGGTTAAATCCCCACGACGACTGCCCAATGAAGATGAGCGTCAGCGGCCCCCCCTCGCGAAGCACGCGCCGCAACTCGCACAGTGTCTTCCGGACATCCTCCCACCCAACCAGTTCCAGCAGGTAGCAGGCGAAGACAGCGTCAAAGCTCGAATCCTGGAACGGAAGCGCACGCGCGTCCACCGCCTGGCAGCAGATGTTCACATCCGGATACTTGCGGCCGATGTCAAGCCAGGTCCGGCGCGCCATCTTCGGTGAAAGGTCCAGACCCACCGTTGTCCCGTTCGGATTCGCCGCCACCAGACGGCTAAACATCTCCCCCGAGCCGGTGGCGGCCTCCAGTACACGCGCTCCGTCTTGTATCCCGGAATCCGCAAGGGCGGCCTTATGCGCCTTGTCATGGAAGAAGAATGTCGAAAGGTGGTAAATCCATGCCACGCGGTCATAGATCTTTCGGGTCTGGTCAGCGATGGTCTGCGAGGCACGCATACCTCCGTCTCTTAATAATGTAGTCGGGTTGGAATCTGTCAAGAAGTGCTCCTTTAACGGGAAGTCGCCATGTCGGGCTGCACGCCCGGGATCTCGATCTGAGTACGTGTGCCCTCGCCTGGTTTGCTGTCAATCCACATGCGATAGTCGTTACCAAAGACGACCTTCAATCGCTCGTTGACATTACTGATTCCGATGCCTTTCTGGAAAAGTTTGGCCATCGTCGATTCGGGAATGCCCACGCCGTCGTCTTCCACCGAGATCTGCAGCCGGCCGTTGTCTATGCGGCTGCGGATCCGGATGGTGCCCCCGCTGACCTTGCTGGCGAGTCCGTGACGGAGACTGTTTTCAACCAGCGGCTGCAGCATCATGCTGGGTACCAGTTGGTCAAGCGTTTCGGGATCCACCTCCTTCACAAAACGCAAGCTGTCGCCGAAGCGGACCATCTCGATGGAAAGGTAATCGTCGATGAACGAGAGTTCCTCACGTAGCGGGATGAAGCTGTCATGCTTCTGCAGCAGCCTTCGCAGGATGGTGGAGAGCTTCAAAACCACTCCGCGCGCCTGTTCGGGATTGATCCGGATCAGCGATGACACCGAATTCAGCGTATTGAAGAGGAAGTGCGGGTTGATCTGGGTGGTGAGCGCCCGCAGCCGCGCCTCCGTCAGCAGGTGCTGCTGCGATTCGAGCTTCTGCTCCGTCCGGGCATTGTTCCAGATCTTCAGCGGAATGGTCACGGCCAGCACCGCCGTCAGATAGACGCCCGCCAACGACAAGGGCCGCGGTAGATCGGATTCCAGGTGCAGGCTGAACAGCATCTCCTCGCCGAAAATCTGGCCCAGGCTGAAACGAACGAACTCCGCCGCCAAAATCGAGAGGAGGAAAAGACTGTGAAACGCCGGCCGCTTGTAGTCGCTCCACCCATGCAGCATCTGCCGGAAGTTCAGGCGCAAAAACGGCGAAAACTTCCAGACCTCCTCGTTGTCAGGGGCCACGTCGCGAACCAGCCCGCCCAGCACTCCGACTCCGGCGAAAAGCAGCATTGTCAGATACTCCTCGTTGACCATCGCCGGAATGGAGATGAGAACTCCGGAGACCAGCCCCGTGATATAGCCGCCGATCGCTCCAGCCAAAAGACTCCCCTCCAGGCCCAGGTCGACAGCACTGTAGCTCCGGGTCAGAATGCGCGTGCCCACCCCCGCCGCAAAGACGCCTGACAGGCCCAGCGACAGCTTCAGACGCTGGTTGAGCGTCCGCTCTTCACGCATCAGCATCCGCTGGAAAGCAGGAAAACGGACCATGATGCTCGCAAGCGATGCTGCCACCGCGATCTTCAACAGCAGGACGACAGTGAGGTTCTCGACCATCCGGACTCGCTTGTCATTATAATGAAGGGTACGGTTTCTCCTTCATTTCGAAGCGATCCCGCACGCCACCGAGAGAATGGCTGCCAATCCTGCAATCATGCTGAAAAAAGTGGCCGAGGCCGACTTCCCGAGTCGGTTCGGCCGGTTTCGCATCTATGGCTTCGAAAGTCACAGAGCGCTCGGCCTCGATGAGGCTGTCGCGCTGCGCATGGGCGACCTGACCACGCCCGAGCCGCCGCTGGTCCGCATTCACTCCCAGTGCCTCACCGGCGATGTCTTCCACAGCCTTCGCTGCGATTGCCGGGCTCAACTGGAACTGGCGCTGGCGCTGGTCGCGGAAGCGCGCCGCGGGCTCATCATATACGAGCACAAGGAAGGCCGCGGCATCGGCCTGATCAATAAGCTCCGGGCCTACGAGTTGCAGGACGGCGGGGCCGATACCATCGAGGCGAACGAGGAGCTTGGCTTTGCCGCTGATCTCCGGAATTATGAGCTCCCCGCCCAGATCATCCGCTACTTCGGCGTCTCGAGCGTCCGGCTCCTGTCCAACAACCCCGAGAAAATGAAGGCTCTCGAGGATCACGGCATCACTGTCGCCGAACGAGTTCCCTGCCAGCCTGAGTATGCCGAAACCGCTGAGCGCTACCTCCGCACCAAGAAGGAGCGCATGGGCCACTTCCTCGAGGGCTTCTAGGCGAGGCCCGACCAGTGGCGCCAGATAACAGTCCGGCCCACCTCCGAACCACGGTTTCATCGCCGCTCGGAATTCTCGCCCTGGCAGCCGGCAACCGCGGCCTGAGAAGCCTCTCCATCCTCGGCAGCCAGGCTCAGCTCCCACCCGGCAGGCTCCCGGCGAAGGGCCTGCTGCGTGACGCCGCCCTCCAGATCAAAGATTACTTCCTGGGCCAGCTCCGCGAGTTCGATCTCCCGCTCGACCTCGTTGGAACACCGTTTCAGCTCCTGGTCTGGCACGCGCTGCGGAAGGTTCCCTTCGGCGAGACATTATCCTACGGCGACCTGGCCGCGCGCATCGGACGCCCAAAGTCGGCGCGGGCCGTAGGAGCGGCCAACGCCCGGAACCCCGTCGCGATCGTCGTGCCTTGTCATCGCATCCTGGGCGCTGGCGGGTCCCTGAGCGGCTATGCCGCCGGCCTTGAAGCCAAGCACGCGCTGCTCGAGCACGAGGCGCGCGTCTCTGGAAACCCCCGCCGCGATCCCCGCCAGTTGACGCTGATCGATTAGGAACGCTCACCCGCGAAACAGCCCGTCGGCCTATTCCCGCTCCTCTTCGCCCATGGCGCCGAACCGCCCTCGCGTTTGGCTGCGGAAGATCGCATTCAGAAGCAGCACGTTCAGACCATCCAGATAGGACCGGAAAGTGGGGTCCTGCGTGAAGCCCACCGTCACGCCGCGTCCCGCCTGCTGGACCACCACAAACGGCTTGTAGGCGAGCTGCTTGCGGTTTTCCTCCCACATGTAGCCGCTGGCGAGCAGCTCTTCAGGGTCGCCGAAGACTACGCCGTTCACCCCCTTGTCGAGCTTGATCGGCGTGTAGATGGACCGCCCCCGGACCATCACATTTACCGTTTCGGGCAGTCCGGCCGTCACCCAGTTATCGGGATCGATTCTCGCTTTGGCCAGGACGCCGGGCACCGGATCGGGCGGTATCTTCTCCGGCTCGACGGCTTTCTTGAACTCCTCCTCCTTTTCGATTAGCTTGCCCGGAACCTGGGCCGTCCGCCCTTTGTCCTCCTTCTCCGAGTCTTTCTTCTCGCCTTCCCGCGGCTGGTATTCCCGCGCAATCGTCAGTAAGTCGACTTTCGGATCCGCAACGGCCGCTACCGCTCCATCAATCGCGATCAGCGTCCCTCCCTCCTCCACCCACCGCTTCAGCCGCGCCAGTCCATCCTCGCCCAACACCGATTCGTAGCTACCCGAGGACCCCGGCAGAATCAGCACGTCGAAATCACCGAGCCGCGCCGACTTCAACGCTTCGGTCCGTATCGGCGTGGTCGGATAAGCGAACTGCCGTTCGAGAATGAACCGCGTACTGCCGGCCGCATAGCCTGACACCGGCTGGTCCCACGCAATGGCGACCTCCGGGCGGTCTACCGGGATGACGAACCGCGACCCGAGGCTGATGCCCTTGACCACGTAGGCCGTGTCGGTCGCTGCCACCTCCGCCCCGGACTCTTGCGCCAATTCCGCCATCGTAGCCGGCAGGTCGTCCGGATTCTCCGCTGCTTTGATGATGAGTGTCCCGCGAGGGTACTCCCGTCCGCCAAGCTCGAAGGTCTTGTCCGCCGTCCAGATCTTCAGGTTCCGGCGCAGGGCCCCTGTGAGCAGGCGGCCCGCCGCGCGGCTGCCCCACGGGACCAGGTATCCGACCGAGCCTTCCCCGCCGCTCACCGTGCCTGCTGGAATCGCGCCGGCCGCCACCGCCTCGAACTCGCCGTCGATCGCAGACTCGCTGGCGATCATCTCGACGTTGTACAACAGCGGCAGGCTCCAGGCAACGACATCGTAGATTTCGTCCGGCAGGTCCTTGGCCCGCCGCCGCTCCTGCTCCTCGAGAAATCGTTCGTCCATCGGAACCTCGGGCTCGAGCAGCGTGCTGATGAGCCGCTTGGCCGGCTGCGCCAGGGAAACCACGTAACTGCCGGCCGGCGCATCCTGATCGGCCGCCTGAAACGCGCTCCTCGCCCGCTGGACCTCCACTCCCTGGCGCACCAGAACGTCCGCG
>CAYLSS010000299.1:0-5925 GCA_964385765.1 uncultured Solibacteraceae bacterium | reverse complement strand
ACCCGGAAGGAAGTGCCAGGAATACAACTGGATCGGGTTGACACCGCGGTAGGGCGGCGTGGCGATCATCGCAAAGTTGGGCGAATCACGCTCGCATGCCGTGGCTATGGATATCCGCCATCCGTACTCGGCTTCGGGAATTAAGCAAAACATCAAACCCCGTTCCAGTTGGTGCGCGTAGGTTTCACCTTCGCGCACCAATCCGGACACGTGCACTGTATCGCCCCGGCTTACCGTCGCCCACACCGACAGCGCCACGATAGCGGGGATTAAGCGCCGGATCATTGCTTCTATCTTAGTTACCGCAATCGGCGGAAAACACAATGGGAGTGGCTGTGCAGTCGGGATGGACCGTGAAGCGCCTCCGGCGCCGCCCATCGCCAAAGGGGGCGGCGCCTCTATCGTGGTGCTGCCCTTTGCGAATCTCAGCCGCGATCAGGATTCCGAAATCGTCAGTGACGAATTGACTGACGAGCTGATCACGGCTCTCAGCCAAGCCGGAGAAATCCGAGTCGTCGCTCGTACATCGGCCCTCTCTTTCAAAGGCAAAGCGATGGACATCCGCGACATCGCAAGGCAGCTCGGGGTAAGAACCGTCCTGGAAGGCTGTCGCGCTCTTCCTTGGCATCGGATCCGCCGGGCGGACCATGCCGGAAGGCTGGACGCCCCTCGCTGAGACAGGAAACATGAGCTCGCCGACGGACGGTTCAGTATAGTAGGAGGACATGTCTGCTGAACGACTGTTGTATTTCCTTCTCGGACTGACCAGCGGCGCCGCCGTGACGTTGCTGCTGACGCCGGCTTCCGGCGAAGAGAACCGGGAATGGCTCGCGGAGAAGAGCTGGGAGGGCGCGAAGCGCGTGGTCGGCGAGGAACGGGCGCGGCGGGGGCGCGCCGCGACGGCTCGTGGGCGAGAGGCCGTGGGCCTGGCCCGCGATACGGCCGATGTCGTGAAGCGCGGGAGCAAGATCCGCCGCCCGCTCGATGAACAGTAGCGCGATTCACGCCTGCTTCTCCGTCCGAACAGAGACGTCCTGGAATTCCGGTCCGGGCGGGAGGCTCTCGCGACCCGGCGTCGCGCATTGCTCTACTCACTCTCTCGTGCCCGCTGACTGGCATATAATGGCGGCTTCGCCCTAGCCCATGTCAATTACACTGCACCCCCTGGACTGGATCGTCATCGCGGTTTATTTTGCCGGAATTGTGGCCCTCGGCCTCTACGTGGCCCGTCGCGTCGATACGTCCGAGGGCTACTTCCTCGGCAAGCGAGGCTTTAGCGTTTGGCTGATTCTTGGGCAGGCATTCGGCGTTGGCACGCACGCTGAAATGCCGGTCTCACTGGCCGGCGCCGTCTACCAGTCGGGCTACTCCGCAATCTGGTACCAGTGGAAGAACCTCTTCATCACGCCCTTCTACTGGATCCTTGGTCCGATGTTCCGGCGATTCCGCCGCACCACCATCGGCGAGGTCTACGAAGACCGCTATGGTCACCTCATGGGGGCTGTCTATACGCTCTTCGCGGTCTGCTACTTCACCTTCAACATGGGCGCCATGCTGAAAGGGGCGGGCAAGCTGGTGAGCGTCGCATCGGGCGGCACCATGACGCCGAACACCGTTGTCCTGATAATGACCGCCACCTTCCTTGCTTACAGTCTCGTTGGAGGTCTGGTTTCGGCGGCCTACACTGACTTTGTCCAGAGCCTGTTCATCATCGTGCTCTCGTTTCTGCTTATCCCCCTGGGCCTGGCCGAGATCGGGGGGTTCACGGGCATGCGCGAATCGCTCGACCCTTCGATGCTGTCGCTGGTCACGCCGGGCGACGTCGGGGTCTTCACCATCTTCATGCTGACGCTCAACGGACTCATTGGTATTGTTGCGCAGCCGCACATGCTGGCCGCCGTCGGTACCGGCAGGGATGAGCGAAGCTGCCGTATCGGCATGGCCTACGGGAATTTCGTGAAGCGCTTCTGCACGATCGGCTGGGCGCTGGTCGGCTTGATCGTCGTCGTGATGCTCACCAATAGCGGCGATGTCCTGGTGGATCGCGAAGACGCCTTCGGCTACGCTACGCGCGAACTCCTCTTCCCGGGCGCGATCGGCCTCATGATTGCCTCCGTTCTTGCGGCCAACATGTCGACCTGTTCGGCCTTCACGGTGGACGGCGGCGCCCTGTTCACGCACAATTTCTACCGGCGCTATGTCGCTCCCGCGAAATCCGACAAGCACTACCTGGCAATCGGCCGCATCTCTGGTGTCACCGTGACGACCCTGGGCGTAGTCTTCGCCCTTTACCTTGACATCGTGCTCGAGGCCTTCCTGTTCACGGAAACCATGGCCACTTTCCTCGGCATCAGCATGTTTGCCGCCGTCGCCTGGAAGCGGGCCAACCGCGTCGGCGCCTTCGCCAGCGTGATCATCTCCGCCGGTTCCTTCTTCTACCTGACCTACAGCGAGCATCAAACGCTGCTCAAGTGGGAGGCCGATAACTTCGGCTACTCGATGGTGGCCGGTTTTCTCGCCCTGATCGCTTTCAGCCTGCTCACGAAACCCGAATCCGCCGAGATGCTGGCCCCCTTCTACGAGCGTCTCGATCGCCACAGCGAACTGGACCGCACAAGCGGCGAAGAACGCGATGTCCACAAGCCCGGTCACGACCTGCTGATCGTCCACCTCTTCGATTCCGGCATCAGCAAGGGCCTCGGCCAGTTCTACAGGCGCTTCCGCGTGGATATCAACGGTCTCCTCCTGGCCAGCGGCGTGGTCGTGGCGCTAATCGTTCTGGCTCGGGTGATTCTGTATTTGCCGTAACGGTCCAAATGGGGCGATTGGAGCCCGCTGAGGTGATTTCCAGGATCCGTCTCCTGATCGCGCTCGCGGTCCTGACGCCGGTTGGTTTCGCAACCAAGTACTACGGAGGCCCGGCTGAACATTTTGTGAATGACTATCTCGGCGGAGTCCTGTACGAGGTCTTCTGGATCTGGCTCGTCCTGCTGCTTCGACCGCGCTGGGCAGTCATCCGGATTGCAGCCGCCGTCTTCGTGGTAACGTCGCTTCTCGAGATAGCCCAACTCTGGAACCCGCCTTTCCTGGCAGGCGTCCGTGCAACGTTTCTCGGCCGGACACTGATCGGGACCACCTTCAGTTGGTGGGACTTCCCCTGTTACGCCGCCGGCTGCCTGCTCGCCGTATGGACGACCTCATTGGTAGTCCACCCACACCGGCGATGACCAGGCCACGTTCCCGTCAGTCTGCTCGGCTCGCACGTAGTAGTAGTGCTCGCCGGGCTCGAGCGCGGTTTCCTTGAAGCTCAGCAGGGAGGTTTCCTCACCGGGGCGCGTGGAGTAGACATATTCGTTATCGCGCACGATCACCACCTCCTTCAGTTTTCCCGTCCCGATGATGCGGGCGGAGATCTGCGGAAGCGACCGCGCCGTGGTGATATCGCCCTGCAGGTAGTCTTTCCCATCGACTGACACCCGGTAGTCGAGAATGATGTTCGACGTCGCCGCGTAAGTGTGACGCCGGCGCATGGCGTCCATCAGCGCGTCGCGTGAGCTGTCCGTGGCGATCACACACGCGTAGGAAGTGTGCGTGGAAACATGATCGGAGCTGGCCTGGACCCCGAGCTTGTAACCCTTCTCCCAGGCGTTCCACAAAAAGCCGAGCGGGCGGTATCCTCCGGCATGCATGTGGGTTTCTTCGGCTGTGGGCGCCAGTGGTGCGCCTTCGTGCTCGGCCGAGGTTCGCGCGCCCTGGAAGATCTCGACGATGGGTTCCAGATCCATGTCGTTGTCGCGCCAATCGGTGCCCATGCCGGTGTGCGAGCTGTGCGAGGAGGTGAGCCCTTTGTACTTTCTCAAGTACGGGTAAAGAAGAGGCCCCGTGTTGGTGTCGCCGGCGCCCTCGCCGGCGGCGTTCATCAGCAGCGGGATACCGCGCCTGGTCAGGATCACGTTCCGATGCCCGTTGGGATAGCTGAGGCTCCGCTCGTAGCCCCAGAAGGCGGTGAAGAAATCCGGCACGTGAAACATGTCCACTGCCTTCTCGTTGCGGTGATAGAAGTAGTCCGTCAGCATCGTGTGATGGTCGGTGACGAGAAGATAGTCCATGTCGGCCGCGTCCAGGGCATAGCGATAGGAGTCCCACAGACTGCCGTCGCCGGAGCCGTCAGTCGAATGGTCGGTATGGCGGTGCAGGTCGCCGCGGTAGATCTTGTAGGTCACACCCTCGTTGGTGATCTCATAGGCGCGCAGCGCTGCGATCTGTTCGTTCTCGAAGATCTCGGTCTTCATCGGGGTCGGGGGTTCGGGCCGTCGCACGCTGAGCAGCGGACGGCCGGGCGGGCTGGCGCTAAGGCGAGCGAACTGAATGTCGTGATTGGCCGGCTTTTCGCCGAAGTTGGGACCGCCCCAAAGGCGATTGTCGGTCAGAAACGCCGTATACACCGTCCCGTCATCGCCGCCGGCAACGCTCAGCTCCCCTTCGTTTCCGGCGACCGAATCCGGGATGACGATGATGTCCGACCAACCATCGCCGGTATAGTAGGTCGCGACCACCTCCCACTTGCCGCCGGCTGCCCAGATCTTGTGCGGAATGCGGCATTGTGTCCGGGGGCGAGCGAACAGCCAGATGCGGCCCTCGCCGTCGGCGGCCAGGCGGGGCGTGTGGAAATACCGTTTGTAGCCCCACGGAACCACTTCCACCGGCTGCTGCAGGGGCTCCATCCACTGCCCGGCCGAGTATACCGCTACCTGGATCTGACGCTCCTCGTAGAGTCCAGTCCCGCCGGTGAGGAGGAAACCGACGTCCTTCCCCCAGTTCGCCGGACCCTGGTCCCAGGCGATCCAGACGCGATCCTGACGGTCAATCGCCAGCGTCGGATGGGCATGGAAGCGGTCCGTGCTCGTCACCGGGGTCAGCGGCCCCAGGTTGCCGTTCCTGGCCGAGCGTAGATAAATGTTGTAGGAACCTCGCGCATAACCATCCCAGGCAACCCACACGTTCCCGGCTGAATCGACAGCCACGTCGGGTGACCAGTCATTGGCCCTCGCCGGCCGTTCCCGGTCGCTGAGCATCAACTCGTCACCCCAGGCATTTCCGGTATACGAACGCAGGTAGATATCGCTGCGGACTCCCCGCCAGCTCTGGTACACGACATGGAAAGCGCCACCGGGTCCCGAGGCCACCTTATGGAAGAGATTCTTTCCCTGGCCGGATGTGATGGTCCCGATGGGACCGAAGCTCGAGCCGTCGTGTATCCGATACTTGAGATGCCAGGCCTCTCCCTGGTGCTCGGACCAGACCACCATCGCTCTCCCATCCGCGGCGCCAACCGCAGTGGAGAAGTAGTCGCCCGGCCGCTCCGTAGCCTCGATTGCTTCGGCCCACGAACCGTCGCTGCGCCGCCGCAGGAAGATCCGGTCCTCCTTGCCGTCCCATGAAGTCCACGCCACCCACACGTCATCACTGTCGACGGCAATCGACGGATAGTCGTCATGGAACTCATCCCCCGTCAGCCGCTCGATGACCGGCGTGTGGTGGACTTCGATCCGCCCGCGAAGGGGAAAGATCGCTCCGTTCTCGGGGATCGCCGACGGCCGGAAGCTGAATTCGCCGGGCGGGAGCTTCACGTGGATCCGGGCGTCGTCCGGCGCACGGAACTCGATCGTGACACCCGTGGGAATCACCAGGGTCTGGTGCGGCTGCGCCCTCTCGTTCGGATGCATTCCGCCTTGGTTGGTCGGCCACGGGTGGGTCGAGCATTCCCAGGCGTTCCGCTCCAGTATCTTGTCTTCCTCCCGGAAATGATAGCCTTTAATCCGCTCGATGGTTCCCGCCGAAATGGTGGCGGACCCGTCCCATCGCGATGGCTCGGCGTCCTTGCCGCCAAGAACCGGAGTGACCGATTGCAGTTCGCCCCCCGAC
>CAYLSS010000298.1:0-5943 GCA_964385765.1 uncultured Solibacteraceae bacterium | reverse complement strand
CGCCAAGTGTCAGCTCGTCCGCACTCACCGACGCGGCGCGGCCGTTGATTCGCAGTCGGCGACGAGAGCCGAGATCCATGATGAGCATGCCAAACCGCCGATCCTCGGCTATGTTCCGCCAGGTCGAGACCTCGATCCGCCGGGCAAGGTAGTACGACTGGTCGAGGATCAGGTCTTTGAAGCTGACGCCGAAGCCGGGGATCGGGCTGTCGTAGTAGGTGATCATGGCGAAGCCGAAGGCGATGGTGAGCAGCAGGCTGGCGAAGTTGCCGAAGTGGAAGGAGTGCTGCTCGTGTGAAGCGGAGAGGGCAACCTTGGCGCCGAACCAGGAGATGAGGATGATCGCGAAGCCGCGGAAGAGGTTGCCGCCCATCGCGACGAACATGTCGGAGTGGCGGGTCAGCAGCTCGGTGATCGACTGAACGATGACGGTGAAGTAGTTGTCGGGGGGCATTGAGTCTACCGTGGATGAGCCGCTCTGAAGGGCGTTACTCAAGCAATCCCGTTCCCGGAGCTACCATCCGTGCAGGATTTGCGGCGGTTGAGTCCTTTCGGTTGCAACTCAGCGGGCGAAATTGCGGGGATTGCGGCGGCTTCAAGCAGCGGGAGCGAGGGCGCGCCGCCACCTTTCCGCGCCAAGCTAAGCGATCACAGGCAGGGAGACGCGCACCGTCGTCCCTTGCGCCGCTTGGCTTTCGACCGTGATGGCACCGCCGTGGCTCTTGACGATCAGCTTCGCAATCGCCAACCCAAGGCCAGCGCCGCCTTGTCTCCTAGACCTGGCCTTGTCCGCGCGATAGAAGCGCTGGAAGACATGAGGCAGGTCCTCGGCGGGGATGCCGATGCCGGTATCGCTTACCTCGATCACGGCCGCGCCGTTCTCGTTCCGAACCGTGACTTCAACCGAGCCGTGCGGCGGAGTGTACTTGACCGCGTTGTCGATCAGAATCAATGCAAGCCGCCGCAAAGCCTGTGCGTCCCCTTCGACCGGAACGGGCCGTTCGGGAAGATCGCACGTGAGGACGATGGACTTCGCCTTGGACAGCGGGTCAGCCTGAAGGCACGCCTCCCGTATCTCTTTCGTCAGGTTGACCCTCGACGTTTCGAGCTTAAAGCCGACCGAGTCAGCACGCGCGATGACGAGCAGGTTTTCGACCAAGTGCGACGTGCGCTCGATCTCGGCCAGGATCTGCTGGAGAGAGTCACGGTAGCTGGTTCCGGAACGCAGGGCCAGCTCTGCGGTCGTACGCATCAGGGTCAGCGGGGTGCGCAGCTCGTGGGAGGCGTCGGCGGTAAACTGCGTGACCCTCTTGAAGGCTTGGTCGAGGCGTCCGATCATGTCGTTGAGCGTCTCGGCGAGGCGCTGCAGCTCGTCCTGGGTTCTGGGGACCGCGATGCGCCTCGAAAGGTTGTCGGCGCCGATGCCCCGTGCTTCGCGCGTCATGGCGTCGACCGGAGCAAGCGCGCGTCGGCTCATCCAATAACCGCCGGCGGACGCCAACGCGAGGACCAGCGGAGCGGTCGCCAGCAAAATCCAAGCGAGATCGTCCAAGCCTTCCCAGACTTCCTGCAAGGGGGCCGCCACCTGAACGGCGTAGGCGCGGCCGCCGACCTCGACTCTTTGCGAGAGAAAACGCAACGGAGCCTTCTTGACGACGATCGTCTCGAGATGGGGGCTCGAGGCCAGCTCCGAAACGGGATGGATCGGCACGGCCTCGTCGTAGAGGGGACTCGAGCGATAGAGCCAACCGCCGTTCTCGTCGGAGACCTGGAAGAGGTCGCCGCCCGGACCCAAGACCGAATGCTCGCGGAATTCGTCTTGCAGCTCTTCGAGCGTCAACCAGGACTCGTGCGCCGCAATGAATTCTCGAATGCCGCCGACGCGGTCGCGCAGGGTCTCGTCGATAGCGTGGTGGAGGCTGTGTTGCACCGCCCACCAAACGACGGCCCCGAAGGCCAGCAGCGCGAGCCCCAAGACCGCCGCGTACCACAAGGACAGACGAGCGCCGATGGAGCGAGCCTTCACGACAAGGGCTCCTGACGGACCGCATAGCCGACGCCCCGCACCGTGTGGATCAGCTTGGGCAGGTTCTCGCGGTCGACCTTGCGACGAAGGAGGCGAATGAAGGCGTCCAACGTGTTGCTTTCGATGTCCGCCTCGAACCCCCACACGGACTCGATCAAAGCGCGCCTCGAGATGACGCGTCCATCGGCCCGCATGAGGAACTCAAGCAGATCGAACTCGGTCCTGGTCAAGGTGAGGCTCTCGCCGCCGCGAGCAGCCTGCCGGGAGGCTGGATCCAGCGACAGGTCCGCCACTTGCAGGCGGGTAGGCTGCACGGTTGACGGACGGCGCGACAGCGCCCGCAATCGCGCCAGGAGGACCTCGAAAGCGAACGGTTTGGTCAGGTAGTCGTCCGCTCCGCAGTCGAGGCCTCGCACGACATCGGGCGCGGCGTCGCGAGCGGTCAACATCAGAATCGGCGCCGAGATCGCCGCTTCCCGGAGCCGCCGCGCGACTTGAAAACCGTCGAGGCCGGGCAACATCACGTCGAGCACGATCAGGTCCACGTCGACGGCTCGGCCCAATTCAACGGCCTCCAAGCCATCGGCGGCGACGACTACCCGATAACCTTCTCGTTCGAGCCCCTGGCGCAGCAAGGCAGCCAGTCGAGCCTCGTCCTCGACAACAAGCACCCGCACCGTTCGATTCTCCCATTCTCCTGTCGTCAAAACTCGAAGCGCAGGCTGAGCTGCAGACGGCGTGCCGGCAGCGAGGCCACGGACCGCCCAAAGAACGGCGAGGTCAGGGCTCCGACGTAGTTGTCGAAGTTCGTGCGGTTGAAGACGTTGAACGCATCGACGGCCACGGTCAGCGCGGGACCCTCGTTCTTCGGGTCGGGGCGCAAGGCAAACCTGCGAAACCATCGCAAGTCGATCGATGCGTATCCCGGCCCCTGGCCCGCGTTGCGCGAAACGCCCGGAGGCCGGTCGATCGCCAAGCCGTCGCCGTTCTCGTCGCGCCCAGTGGTCACGTTGAATGGGAGGCCCGATTGGAACGAAGCCGAGACGCCCAGGTTGAACCAACGGTGGAGTGTTGCCGAGCCCATGAGGGTGAAGCGGTGCCGGCGGTCGGTGTCGGTGCGACCCCATTCTCCGCTGGTACGAAAACTGTCGGCGGGAAACCAGTTGACGCCGCCGGTATCGGCGAGGGTCTTGCCGTAGGCGTATTGCGCCAGACCCTTCAGGCGGGGGGCGAGCAGGCCCCGGACCATCACCTCGAGGGCGTTCGATTCCACGCGGGAGGCCGATTCGATCCAGCGCAATACGTTGAGGCTGGCGTCCGGCCGCTCGCCGAAGCCGGGCGGCAACGGAGCGTTGCCGTCCCGCGAACGCAATTGGTTCCACCCGCGCACCCCGACGTAACTCACGGCGAGGGTCGTCTCCCGGCCGAGTTGCCGCTCGACGCCGAAGCTGAATTGACCGACGGTCGGCAACTCGATCTCCGGCTCGAGCCGAGCGACGCTCGTGGGCGCTGGCACGGGGCCGGAATACGGTGGAGGGTCGGGACGGCTCAGCACGAAGCGCCGCAACTGAGCGCCGTCGTACCGCAAGATGTCCCAGATCGGTCCCGGGCCGGAGCGATCGAAGAACAAGCCCGCTCCGACCCGAAGCACCGTTTTGCGGGACTCGCCGAAGCCATAGGCCAGGGCCGCGCGGGGCGCGACATTGTCGCGGTCGCGGAAGAAGTTCTGCCAGTCGTAGCGCAGCCCGAACGCCATCGAAAGCCGGGAATTGACGCGCCAGTCGTCCTGCACGAACGCCCCGACGTTCTTCTCGACAAAAACCGTCCTCGGATCGCCCTGCTGCAAGACGGCCGCGAACGGACGGCCGGCGACGTAGTCGTCCAGCGATGCGAACTGAAACGCGCCCAAGTCGTTCGTGCGGTCACTGAGCCCCCGGCGGCTCCAGTCTGGAACGTTGAGCCCGTACTTGAACGTGTGCGCGCCCGAGGTTTGGGTGAGCAACCACACGATCGAGGTATGCACCTCGGTGCGCAGGCTGTCAGCCTGGGCGCCGCCTCCCACGAAAGAGCCGCTGACGACGATGGCGGGCTCGCGCAGATTGCTGCGGGTCGGCGACCCGTAGCGGCCGAGCATGATGCGAAATTGGCTCAATAGCTTCGGCGTAAGGACAAGGCTGTGGTTGAAGACCAGCTCGTCCTCGCGAAACCGCGTCTGGGTCCCGGCTTCCGGCAAAGTCGTGCCGCCGACCCTCTGGTTGTTGCGCCAGCGGTCCTGGAAGTTCGCCTGCACGAACATGGATTGCCGGTCGGAGTGTTTCCGGCTGACTCGCAGCGAGGAAAAGGTGTTGCGCTGCGGGGCCGGGAAGTTCCCAACAACCAGGCCCTCGGGACGGCGCGCGAAGACGACCGCTTGCAAATCGTCGTTCTCGCGGAGGGCGGACGCAAGGAAGGACGTTCTCTTGCCGTTCCCGAGCGGTCCGAACAGGCTGCCTTCAAGCGTCTGCCGTTGCTCGGGCGGGCGCGCGCGGGCGAACGGCTCGCGGGCGTTGAGGCGGTGATCGCGGTAGAGAACGTTCAGCGTGCCGTGGAAGGCGTCGGCGGTGGACTTGGTGATGACCTCGATGCGGCGGCGGCTCCAACGAGGATACTCCGCGGTGTAGGGGTTCTGGTTGATCCGCACTTCCTCGATCGCCGACGCGGTCACCCCCACGTTGCGCATCTCCATGCCATCGACCACGAGCGAAGTCCCGCCGGTGTCGAGCGGATCCAAGAAGCCGGACAGCGCCTGGATGTAGTCCAGGCCAAGGAAAGGAAGATCGGCCAGCAGGCTCCGGTCGAGCGCCACGGCGCCGAGATCGCCGCCGATGTTCGTGTTGACGCGGCGGTCGGTCTCGTCGACGCTTACCTCCTGCCGCAAGGTGGCCAGAGTCAGCCGCAACCGAAGTGGAGCGAGGGGCCGCCGGCCGACCTTCAGCACGCGTTCGATGGGAGCGAATTCGTCGACCGACACAGAAAGCCGATACTCGCCCGGAAGGAGATCCGCGAAGCGAAACCCTCCGTCGATCGAAGTTCTCTCCGACCGCTCGCCGTCGCGGGAGGAGAGAACGACCTCGACATCGACGACCGCCGAGTCGCTAGGATCGACGAGCTCGCCGTGGATCTCGTGCGGCAGGGAAGTCTGGGCCCTTGCGCCTCCGATTGGCAGGAGCGCGAGCCCTAAACAAAGCAAGCCGCATCGGATGAACATTCGCCGAAGGCCTCCGAGCCTACGTCCTACATATACTCCACCGTTCTGAAGATTGGCTGAAAACGGCGGGCGCCTCTTTTCAGATGATTTTCAGACGCACGCGCTAGGATGCGGGTGCGGAGACGAGACATGCAATTTCGACACCTGACAGCCTGGGCGCTCACGGTCCTGGCGTTCTCCGCGTTGTGTAAAGCCGAGTTGAGCGAAGCACAGCGCGCGAACATCGACGAGATCACCGGCGCCAATGGCGCCTACACGGCGAGCGAGGACGTTCATAAGGTCACCTTTCCCCGCAACGACCTGACGGTGACGGTCGACAGGGCGGCGATGCATCCCTTCATGGGGCTGACCTCGTGGGCGGCGTTCACCTCGCACGGCGAGCACGTGATGGTGATGGGAGACCTGACCCTGGCCGAGGATGAGGTCAACCCGGTTATGTCGGCGGCGCTCGAAAACGGCTTGGAGGTCACGGCCCTTCACAACCACTTCCTCTTCGACAACCCTCGAATCATGTTCATGCACATCGGCGGGATGGGCGATGTCGAGCAGTTGGCCGGCGCCGTTCGCAAGGCCGTGGACAAGGTGCGGGAAATTCGCGCCGCGAATCCAACGCCGGCCCGTGCGTTTCCGGGTCCGCCGGCGGAGCGGGAAAGCTCGATCAGCCCGGGTC
>CAYLSS010000297.1:0-5974 GCA_964385765.1 uncultured Solibacteraceae bacterium | reverse complement strand
GCAGACGGTCGCAGAGGCCCGTTATTGGGGCAGGAAGTGGGGCATATTGCCGACCAAGAGGAACCATAACAACACTCGAGCCATTCAAAACCAGCCGACCTGTCGTACGTAATATCCTGTAGTATAGGAGGTCCATTGAAACGTCGCCATTTTCTGCACTCGACTTTGGCCGGCAGCCTGGCGCTTACCGCCCGCGCCGGCCAGACTATCCCAAAGCGCCGCTACAAGGATGATATCGATCTTTCCATCATTGGGTTCGGCGGTATCGTGGTGGTGGGCCTGGAACAGAGTGAGGCTGACCGGGCGGTGGCCAAGTCAGTGGAGCTCGGCATCAACTACTTCGATGTTGCGCCCACCTATGGTAACGGAGAGGCCGAGGCAAAGCTCGGTCCGGCACTGGAGCCATATCGGAAGAATTCTTTTCTGGCCTGCAAAACACAGAAGCGCGATGCCAAGGGCGCGCGGGAGGAATTGGAGGAGTCTCTGCGGAGGCTCCGCACCGACCATTTCGACTTGTACCAGTTTCACGCCGTCAGCAGCATGGAGCAGGTGAAGCAGATCCTGGGGCCCGGCGGCGCGGCCGAGCTTTTCGTGAAGGCTCGGGATGAGGGCAAGGTCCGCTACCTCGGTTTCTCGGCACACTCGGCCGAGGCGGCTATCGCACTGATGGACGGGATGGATCTCGACTCGGTGCTGTTCCCGGTGAACTATGTTTGCGTCGCGGAAGGTGATTTCGGGCCGCAGATTCTAGCCAAGGCTAAGGAGAAGGGAGTAGCTCGGCTGGCGCTGAAGGCCATGGCGCACCGCCGCCGCGACGAGGGAGAGGACCGCCTGCGCTCGAAGTGCTGGTACCAGCCGATTCTTGACCGCGACCTGGCCCGCCGCGCCCTGCGGTACACGCTGTCGCAGGATATCACGGCGGCGATCCCTCCGGGCGACAACCAGCTCTACGGATGGGCGCTGGAGTTCGCGGTGTCGCTGAAGTCGCTCAGCGAGTCCGAGCAGAAGGCTCTTCTGGCCCAGGCTGACGGTGTCGAGCCGATCTTCCAGGCCTGAAGCACGAGATCGCTCCGGGGTTCTCAATCGCCGGGGGATGCTATATACTCGGCCGCGGGGGCTTCATTAAGCCCCGCGGAGGTGATCGGTGTCTGGCATTCTGGGGCGATTTCTATTCATCGGGACCGTCGGGCTGTCGGTTTTCGCGGGCGGACTCGGGGTGGCGCCGGCGGCGGACCACTCTGAACGACCGAACATCCTTTTCATCTACACGGACGATCATTCGTATCGAACGGTGGGCGCCTATCCCGAAGCGTACCCGTGGGTCCGGACTCCGACCATTGACCGGCTGGCGCGGGAGGGCGTGCGCTTTGCCAGCGCCTACATTGGGACGTGGTGCATGCCGTCGCGCGCAACGCTGCTCACCGGCCATCTGCAGTATGGGGTCGAGTCGATGCGCATGGAGGGACCCTACCCGGGCAGCGCATACGATCCGGAGAAGTGTCCTTTCTGGCCGCGGGTCTTTCGGGAGAACGGCTACTTCACCGCGCATATAGGGAAGTGGCACACCGGCGTGGACACTGGCTACGGACGGGACTGGGATTACCAGATCGTCTGGAACCGGCCGCGTTTCACAAGCAACCACCAGAACTACTACTACGACCAGCCAATCACCTACCACCGCGGTGAAACGAAGACGCTGAAGCGTTATTCCACGGATCAGTTCACCGACTGGGCGATCGATTTCCTTCGTGGGGAAGGACGCGACAAGGACAAGCCGTGGTACCTGTGGCTCTGCTACGGGGCGGTACACAGTCCCTTTCAGCCGGCCAAGCGCCACCTGGAGGAATATGCCGGAATCGACTTCGACATTCCGGCGGACGTCTTCGGTCCACGGCCCGGCAAGCCCGACTGGGCGCGGAAGATCAACATGTGGGAGAAAGCGCCGAACGGGATGCCGGTGCACCGCGGACGAACGATCACCTCGTGGGTGCGGCAGTACCACCAGGCCGTGCTCGCGATCGACGAAGGCATCGAGAGGCTGCTCGAGACACTCGAACAGACTGGACAGCGGGACAACACGCTAATTGTCTTCACTTCGGATCAGGGCCTGGCCTGGGGGCAGCATGGGTTTCGGGGAACAAAGATCGCGGCCTACGATTCGAACATCCGCTCGCCGATGATCGTTTCATTTCCCGGCCGGATCCCCCAGGGGAAGGTGTGCCCGACTCCGGTGGGCGGCGCCGATATTGTGCCTACATTCTTTCGCTTCGCCGGTATCGACCTGCCGTGGGAGATGCACGGCCACGATCTTACGCCGCTGCTCGAGAATCCGGATGCCGACTGGCCACATCCGGTACTGCTGCCCGCCACCGGACGCAGCTACGGTTCGGACACTGACGTGATCCCGCGGGGCGAAGCGGCCTTTCACAACGTCGTGCCATGGTACGTCATGCTGCGGCAGGGCAAGTATAAGTATGTGCGGCCGCTGATTCCCGATCTGGAAGAACTCTACAACATGGAGGAGGATCCGGAGGAATTGGACAATCTCGCCGTGAAGCCGGAGTACCAAGAGATTCTGCACCAGTTCCGGTCAGCAATGATGGCGGAGTTGCGCCGCACGGGCGCGGGTTTCGTGCACAACATGCCGGCTGTGAAGGAAGCCGGGAAAAATGGCGGCGACTAGTCCGAACGTCGGACCCCTTGAGCGAATCGGGGCGCAGTGACCGGGTCCAATAGGACTCTACGGCTAAGGCTTTGCTCGATTCTGCCGATAGTACTAGAGGAGTCCGGGAGGTGTTCTGGCGAGAAGGGCTGGAGCCTCCGGAGAGTAGTCCTCGAATTGACGTAGTACCAGGACGTCAATAGAATCAAAGAGATCTAAGCCCAACGTGGTAGGGAGAGCTTACACATGGACGAGACGAGCGGGGTCGTAGCAGCAGGGCAGGCAAACGGAACTCCCGGTTCCGGAGAGGAGGTCCAGGAAGACCAGCAGGACCAAAAGAGGACCATTCGAATACTGGTCGCCGATGATCATCCGGTGGTGCGCGAAGGTATCCGTAAGCTCATTGACCTCGAGGATGACCTGGAGGTAGTCGGCGAAGCCAACGATGGCCGGGGAGTTCTCGAGATCGTCAAGGAGAGCAAGCCGGACATCATATTGCTCGATCTCAAGATGCCGGGAATGGATGGGCTCAGCGTTCTGCAGACCCTTCAGCATATGAAGTCTTCATGCCGGGCCATCGTGCTGACGGCGTCGGAGGACAAGAACGAGTGGGTCCAGGCGATGAAGCTTGGCTGCTGCGGGATCGTCGTGAAGCAGACTGCTCCGGAATTGATTCTGAAGAGCATCCGCAAGGTCTTCGATGGCGAGATCTGGCTCGACTCCCATACCACCGCGGCAGTGATGAGGCAGTTTGCGTCACCATCGGATCAAGCACAATCGGGCCGCGGCGGACGGGGCCGGTCTCCGCTCAGCAATCGCGAGCGCGAAATCGTGGCTCTGGTTGCGCAGGGGTATCGAAACCGGGAGATGGCCGAGAAGATGTTCATCAGCGAGCAGACCGTGAAGAACCACCTGCACAACATCTTCGACAAACTTGGGGTTTCGGACCGGCTGGAGCTCGCGCTCTACGCGATTCACAAAGGCCTGCACCTGAACGCCGATCAACAGAATTAGAGGATCGACGGGCGGCTGATTGGGCCCCGGCTGGGAGTGTGTTCCCGGCATCAGATCGCGTGATCCACGTCATGTGTGCAATCCGTGTTTCGCAGGTGGTCCACGGCTCTTTTTTCCCCGCACTTCCGTTGCGCTGCGCGTGTCGCCGGATTGAAACGTGCGGCCCTCGGGGGATCTTGCCCCTTGTCGGACTTCCTGCGAGAATAAGGCGTTAGTTTCATGCTGGCCCGTTCGCGGCCATCCCAACAACAGGTGCGTTATGAGCGGGTCTTCGTGAGGAGAGGTAAGCAGTGAGAGAAAAAGGTGTTGTGAAATGGTTTAACCCCGCGAAGGGGTATGGATTCATACAGCGTTCGAGTGGCGAGGATGTCTTCGTGCACTTCTCCGCCATTCAGATGGACGGGTATCGAACGCTCGATCAGGGGGTGGAGGTCGAGTACGATCTCAAGCAGGGGCCGAAGGGCTTGCAGGCGGAGAACGTGATGCTGTTGTGAACCCGAACTCGGAAATGCTGTAGATGCAAGAGGCCGCCCCTGAGAGGCGGCCTTTCTCGTTCTTATCCAACCCTTCTGATAGACTCCTAAGTTGATGGAGACCAAACACATGAAACCAATTGCCGTTCTGCTGGCCACCATCCTGATCTGGGCGCTACCCGCGGTAGCCGAGGATGGCTGGATCGAGATGTTCGACGGCAAGACGCTGGATGGCTGGAAAGCAAGCGAGTCGCCCGAGAATTGGGCTGTGGAGGATGGCTGTATCACTGGTAAGGGATCGCGCAGCCACCTGTTTTGGATGGAGCGGAAGTGCACCGATTGCGAGTTCAGGGCCGAGGTCAAAATCAGCGACAAGGGCAACTCCGGCATGTATTTCCGGGCGAAGTTCATGGAGGGGTGGCCCGAAGGTTACGAAGCTCAGGTGAACGCAACTCACAAGGACTGGAAACGGACGGGTAGCCTGTACAATTTCGCGAATATCAAGGAGCAACTCGTGGAGCCCGACACCTGGTACTCGCAGCACATCATTGCGAAAGGCAACCACATCATCATCAAGGTGAACGGCAAGACGGTAGTCGACTACGTCGATGAGGCCAACACGCACGCGGAAGGCTACCTGGCGCTGCAGCAACATGACCCAGGCAGCCGGGTCTGGTACCGCAACCTCAAGATGCGGCCGATCGAGTAGTGCGGGGTGTTAGTTCCAGGCTTTGAACTTCGGTTTAACGCCCCACGGCCCTGGCGCTACGCAAAGCCGGGGCGGCCCAGCCGTTACAGGTTTGCGCCCCGCTGCAGAGGCGAACTCGCGGTATTCTGTGAGCCGCCCTATGTTCGGAGCTCCACGAATCAACGCAGCCCCGCGCGCTCGAGCAGGGGAGTGATCTCCGGGTCACGCCCCATGAAGGCGCGATACAGCTCAGCAGGATCTTGTGCGTTGCCTTGGGCCAAAATCTTCTCGCGGAACTCCCGGCCGACGCGACGGTCAAAGATGCCGGCCGCGCGAAAGCGGGTAAAGGCGTCGGCGTCGAGCACCTCCGCCCACTTATAGGAGTAGTAGGCAGCGGCATAGCCCACCGGGCTGCTGAACAGGTGGGTGAATGACGTGATCATCGCGAACTCCTCCGGGAGCGGCGCCGGGGCGAACTCCTGCAGAATTCGCCTGGCGTACTGTTTTACATCGCCATGGGCGGGAGGCGAATACTGGCGGTGGAGCGTCATGTCCACAAAGCCGAAACCGAGTTGCCGCATCTGGGCATTGGCTGCCCGGAATGTACGCGCGCGCTTCATTTTCGCGAACAGATCCTCTGGGATGAGTTCGCCGGTCTCATAGTGGCGGGCGAACAGATTAAGGGACTCGCGCTCCCAGCACCAGTTCTCCATGATTTGGGACGGCAGTTCAACGAAATCCCAGGCCACTCGGGTCCCGGCGAGCGACCGGATAGGCACCCGGCTCAGCAGATGGTGCAGCAGGTGGCCGAACTCGTGGAAAATCGTCTCCACATCCCGGTGGCTGAGGAGCGCGGGCTTGCCGCCCGAAGGCGGATTCAAATTGCCGCACATCAACCCTAGGTGAGGCTCGAAAGCGCCATTGCGGGGACCGCCCGTGATGAGGTCGTCCATCCACGCGCCGCCGCGCTTGTTTTCCCTCGGAAACCAGTCAGTATAGAACGACCCGAGGTGCGTGCCGTCCTCATCCAGGACGCGGAAG
Organism: uncultured Solibacteraceae bacterium; assembly: GCA_964385765.1. Taxonomy (GTDB): domain Bacteria; phylum Acidobacteriota; class Terriglobia; order Bryobacterales; family Bryobacteraceae; genus CAWELS01. The sequence goes on along the minus strand of CAYLSS010000297.1, from coordinate 96 downwards.
TACTGGGTGCGCGTCTCCCATCTTGGGACGCCGGTCTGCTCCTCGATCCGGATGCCATACAGGCGCCGGACCAGCTCGAACATTCCGCTGACCACG
>CAYLSS010000296.1:0-5986 GCA_964385765.1 uncultured Solibacteraceae bacterium | reverse complement strand
TGCCGAGCAGATCCCCCTGATCGCCGAATATGCCGACATTCTGCAGGTAGGTGCGCGGAATATGCAGAACTTCTCGCTCCTCCGCAAACTGGGCGCCCTTCGTCATCCGGTCCTCCTGAAACGCGGGGCCTCAGCCACAATTGAGAAGTTGCTGCTTTCGGCCGAGTATGTCCTCAGCGGCGGAAATTACGACGTCATCCTCTGCGAGCGCGGCATTCGGACCTTCGAAACGTACACGCGCAACACGATGGATATCTCGGCCATCCCTGTCGTCAAGAAGCTTTCCCACCTGCCGATTGTCGCCGACCCGTCTCATGGCACCGGCCGCCGCGACAAAGTCCTGCCCATGGCGAGAGCCGCCGTCGCCGCCGGCGCGGACGGGCTGCTGATCGAGGTCCACCCCGACCCCGACCGCGCTCTCAGCGACGGGGCACAGTCGCTGTGGCCGCAGCAGTTCGCCGAGCTGATGGAACAGCTTCGCATCATCGCTCCCGCGGTGGATAGGACGATCTAGGCAGAGTGATGCAAACGGTCGCCATCCTCGGCGTCGGGCTGATTGGGGGTTCCTTCGCCCTTGCCCTCCGGAAAGCAGGCTTCGGCGGACGCGTCCTGGGAGTCAGCTCGCCGCGGACGACAGCGGAAGCCCTGCGACTCGGCGTCATCGATGAAGCATTGCCTCTGGAGGAAGCGGTCCCACAGGCCGACCTCATTTACCTGGCCCAGCCCATCTCCCGAATCCTGGACCTGCTCGCGATCCTCGACCCGCACTTGCCTCCGGGCGCCCTGGTCACCGACGCCGGCAGCACCAAAGCCCGAATCGTCGCGGCGGCCCGGCGCCATGTCCGAAATGCCGTCTTTGTCGGCGGCCACCCGATGGCGGGCAAGGAAACTCGCGGCGTTGCCGAAGCCGAAGCCGGCCTGTTCCAGGACCGCACCTACTTCCTGACTGCCGCCGAGTCAGACCGCGAGCGATCACAGGTCCGCGAGTTCGAGCGCTGGATCGGAGCGATCGGCGCTCGCTCGGTGTGGATCCAACCGGACGAGCACGATCGTTTGGTGGCTCTGACTTCCCACCTCCCGCAGCTTGCCGCCACCGCCCTCGCCACCACCGTCGCCCGGCATCCGGATCGGAACGCAGTGGAAGTCGCCGCTGGTCCCGGCCTCATCGGCGCCACTCGCCTGGCCCTCAGCCCGTACGATGTCTGGCGCGATATTCTCGCTACCAACCCCGCCGCCATTGAAGCGGCCATTCGTGATTACATCCGGACACTTGAAGAGCTTCTGGCTACCCTGGCTACGGACGAGATCGAACAACCTTTTCGACAATCCGCGGGATTCGCGGCAGCGTTACGAAACCGCGACTAGCCGGGTCCATCTTCCGCGGCGCAACGCTACAATAGGAGACTCATGAAAGCTCGCGTGTATGTGTCCTTCAAAGAGACGGTGCTCGACCCGCAGGGCAAGACAATCTGCTCCGCCCTGCGGAACCTGGGCTTCGACACGATTGTGGACGTCCGCCAAGGTAAGTTTTTTGAAATCACTTTCGCCCCTGACGCCGACCGTGAGAAGGCCCGGCGGCAGGTTGAAAACGCGGCCCAGGATGTACTCGCTAACCCCGTGATCGAGACATTCCGGGTCGAGTTTCCGGAGTAACACGGACTATGTGTGGAATCGTCGGTTACGTCGGATCGAGGAAAGTCGTCCCGGTTCTGATGGACGGCTTACGCCGGCTCGAGTATCGCGGCTATGACTCCGCCGGTATTGCGGTGGTCGGCAGCGATCACAATCTGATCGTCCGCCGCGCCAAGGGCAAACTGCGCAAGCTGGAGGAAGCGCTGCGGAATGATCCAATTGACGGGATCTTCGGCCTCGGACACACTCGCTGGGCGACGCACGGACGTCCCAGCGAGGAAAACGCACATCCTCACCGCAACGGCAGGGGCGATATCGTCGTCGTCCAGAACGGCATCATTGAAAACTACCGATCACTCAAGCACCAACTCCAGGAGGACGGTCATGAGTTCCGATCGGAGACCGACACCGAGGTGATCGCCCATCTCGTCGAGAAGTACTACGACGGGGACCTGTTAGAAGCCGTTCGACAAGCCGTCCGCGAGCTGCGCGGGACCTTCGCGATCGGCGCTCTTTGCCGGCATGAACCCGAGAAGATTGTCGCTGTCCGCTCGGGTCCGCCGGCAGTAATCGGGCTGGGTCATGGCGAGTACTTTCTGGCTTCCGACGTGCCGGCGATCCTGGGCCACACCCGGGACATGATCTTCCTGGCGGATGGCGACATAGCCGTGCTGACACCCGAAGGCGTGACGCTGACCGACTTTGACGGCCATCCGATCACCCGCAAAGTGCAGCAGGTTCTTTGGGATCCGATCATGGCGGAAAAAGGCGGCTACAAGCACTTTATGCTCAAGGAGATCTATGAGCAGCCGCGCGCCGTTCGAGATACCCTGTTGGGCCGTGTCGGACAGGGTTCGGGGAAGATCTTCACCGGCGAAATGGACATCTCGGCCAGCGAGCTCCGGCAGTTTGAAGTTCTGAAGATCGTCGCTTGCGGCACCAGTTGGCACGCTGCTCTGGCCGGGAAGTTCATGATGGAGCGGCTTGCCCGGATGCCGGTGGAGGTCGACTATGGCAGCGAGTTCCGATACCGCGACCCGATTCTCGATGAACGAACCCTCACCGTTCTGATCTCGCAGTCCGGCGAAACCGCCGACACACTGGCGGCCCAGCGCGAAGTGAAACAGAAGGGCGGCAAAACCATCGCGATCTGCAACGTCATTGGTTCGATGCTGACGCGAGAGGCCGACGGAACTCTCATGACCCACGCCGGCCCCGAGATCGGCGTCGCCTCGACCAAGGCCTTCACCTCGCAACTCACCGCGCTCTTCATACTGGCGATGCGCCTCGGGCAGGTGCGCGGGACGCTGGACGAAGAGGAGTCCGAGAGGCTGGTGCAGGAACTGCTGCAGATACCCGGGAAGCTCGAAGCCGTCCTGGGTACCGACGCCCAGCAGGAAGAGCTTGGAAGCCGGCTCGTCCGGGCGCGAGATTTCTTGTTTCTCGGCCGCGGAATCCATTATCCGATCGCCCTCGAAGGCGCGCTGAAGCTGAAGGAGATCTCCTACATTCATGCCGAGGGCTATCCCGCCGGCGAAATGAAGCACGGACCGAACGCCCTCATCGACGGCAGTCTCCCAGTGGTGGTCATCGCCACCCGCGACGAGTCCGAGGCCAGCCAGCTTCGCTATGAAAAGACGCTGTCCAACATTGAAGAGGTCATGGCCCGTGAGGGTATTGTCGTCGCCGTAGCCTGCGAGGGCGATGACGAAATCGCCAAGAGTGTCGAACACGTACTCTATGTCCCCCGCGCTCCGGAATTGCTGCTCCCGATCCTCGAGATCGTGCCGCTCCAGTTGCTGGCGTATCACATTGCCGTACGGTTGGGCTGTGATGTCGACCAACCGCGCAATTTGGCCAAGAGCGTCACTGTCGAATGAAACAAGCGACCCACCGCATATCGATTTCGACGCGGGGCAAAGGCCTGTACGAATTCACCGGAGACGTGGAGCGCTGGCTCCGGGATCAAGACATCGATACCGGATTGCTGACCCTGTGGGCGAAGCACACTTCGGCGTCCCTGACCGTCCAGGAGAACGCCGACCCCGACGTGGTCGCCGACCTGAACGATTACTTCGGCCGTATCGCGCCCGAGGACAACAGTCTTTACCGCCACACCATCGAGGGACCGGATGACATGCCAGCCCACATCCGCTCCGCGTTGACCCTCACGCAGCTCTCCATCCCGGTCATCAGTGGGCGGCTCTCACTCGGGACCTGGCAAGGAATCTACCTGTTCGAGCACCGGGCGGTGCCCCATACCCGGAGCGTCGTGGTGCACCTGCTGGGGGAGTAGACAGATTTGGGCCGACGCGACCGATTGAAAGTTGCTGAAATGCGGCCTCGATGACACACTAATCAACTAGATGGCGAAGAAGAAAGCCTCAACCAAGGGCAAGCGGTTTACGCATCTCTACCTCGAGAATTGGCGAAACTTCACCAGGGTTTCGGTCGACCTGCAGCGGCGTGTGTTTCTGGTTGGGGCCAATGCGTCGGGCAAATCTAATCTTCTGGACGCGTTTCGTTTCCTCCAGGATATCGTGTCGGTGGGGGGAGGCTTCCAGGAAGCAGTACGTAAACGGGGTGGTGTGGCTAAGCTCCGCTGCCTCTTCGCGAGACGCCATCCGGACATCGTAGTCAGTGTCTCCATTGGCGACGACAACGTGGTTGATCAGTGGGAATACAAACTTCACTTTCGACAGGACAAACTTCGGAGACCTTTCATCCAGAGAGAGATCGTCATCAAACAGGGCGAAGTCCTTCTCGAACGGCCGATAGACGCTGACAAAGACGATGCGGACAGACTTACGCAGACCTACTTAGAGCAAGTGAACGTGAATAAGGACTTCCGAGATCTGGTGGAGTTCCTCGGGGATGCGCGCTACCTCCACGTTGTGCCGCAGCTAGTCCGAGAACCGGATCGTTCGATCGGCAAAAGCAACGACCCTTTCGGCGGCGACTTCCTTGAGCAGATTGCCCGAACGCCAGACAAAACCAGAAGAGCCTGGCTGCGCCGCATTCAGGATGCTCTTCGAATGGCTGTTCCGCAGCTCGACGCACTCGAGTTGGAGAGAAACCCGGCAACCGGTACGCCCCATTTGCGTAGCCGCTATCTGCATTGGCGTCCACACGGCGCGTGGCAAACCGAAGACCAGTTCTCCGATGGTACTCTTCGCCTAATGGGGCTGCTGTGGGCAACGCTCGATGGGCACGGACCCCTGCTTTTGGAAGAGCCAGAGCTATCTCTGCATCCTGAGGTGGTTCGCATGCTGCCGCAGATGTTCCACAAAGTCCAGCAGCGCACCGGTCGGCAGGTCATCGTCAGCACTCACTCACGCGACATGCTCGCAGACGACGGCATCGGTGGCGACGAGGTCTTTCAGCTAATCCCTGGCGAGGAGGGAACTTCGGTCGAACCGGCAACATCCATCCCTGATCTGGAGGCTCTCCGCCAAGGTGGGGTTGGCATTGACGAACTAGTGGTCGCGCGAACAAAACCCGACGACACCAGCCACCTGACGCTATTCGGAACCAGGTAATGGCGGGGCGGTTCATTTCGGCTGCGGTGGAAGGGCCATTTGACGAGATTGTCGCGACGAGGCTAATTGCCGAGTGCGGCGGAGAATGCGGACCAGCCGTTTCCAAAGGTGGGAAACCGAACCTTCGCCGGCGCATCGGCGGATTCCGGGAAGCCGCCAAACATAGCCCGTGGTTCGTTCTGGTCGACCTCGATCGCGAATTCGAGTGTGCTCCCGAGCTAGTCAACGAGTGGCTCACGAGCACACCCGCACTGCTGTGCTTCCGTGTCGCCGTGAGGTCTGTGGAGTCATGGCTGCTCGCCGACCGTGCGGCGTTCGCGCAATTCATCGGTGTGTCGCAGACTCGCATTCCGGGACGCCCGGACGAGCTCGAGTACCCGAAGCAAGAGCTCATCAACGTTGCACGACGTTCGAGGAGACGTTCGGTCATCGAAGACATCGTTCCCCGGTCCGGGAGCGGAAGCCCCGTCGGCCCGGCGTACAACCTGACCCTCGGCGAGTTCGCGAAGCGGAGTTGGAGTCCAGACCGCGCCGCTGCCGCCTCGCCGAGCCTGAGCGCCTGCCTCGCCGCTCTCCGTCGATTGATTCGTCAAGCACCCATCGCTGAGCTATGATGGGAAAACAATCCTTACCCAGGAGTAGGCAATGAGCATTTCCCGACGAATGTTCCTCGAATCCGCTACGCTGGCCGGACTGGCGAGCAAGGCGCTCGCCGTCGACGTCGACACCAAAACCGGCATGCCGATGCGCGTGCTCGGAAAGACTGGCACCAAGGTGTCCTTGCTGGCCATGGGCTGCGGCAGCCGCTGGCTTAT
>CAYLSS010000295.1:3308-5991 GCA_964385765.1 uncultured Solibacteraceae bacterium | reverse complement strand
TTGTGCAATCACCGAAGTGTATGCCTGATTATCCAGCACTTTTAATTTATCATTGCCTCTCTATTTTTTTGAATTTTCCTAAATTCGGCCGTCCAGCGAACGATAAGAAAGAGTGAGAAGCGAAAAAATCTCTTTAGGAGGCTGACATGGAACAACTAGGGTCCGTCCAGCTCAGCCAGCCGGCTCTGTCTGTCACGCCGCAAGTGGCTCCAGAGTTACGGCCGGAAGATCGGGAACTGATCAAAGCGGTACGGGCGCTGAACGCGACAGAGTTGTTCGGTGAGGAACATGAGCTTGCGTTCCTGATCGATCGCCAATCGCGTCGGCCCGTGGTGCGAATTGTTGACAAGGAAACGAAGGAGGTTGTCCGCCAGATTCCTCCTGAGTATGTGTTGCGAATGGCAGAGGATTTCCAGTTGCGAGGCTAGTCTACTATAGGACGCGATTTCAGTGAAGTCTCTGGAACTCGGACGATAAGTGTTAGCGGAGGATGAAGCATGTCAGTTGATCTTCGGCAATCCTACGCGGAACGCGAGATTCTGGAGGCGAATGGTTCTCGCTTGGTCGTGCTCCTGTACCAGAAGGCGATTGCCTCCCTGGATGAGGCTCGCAAGCATCTATCCAACGGGAACATCGCCGAGCGATCTCGTAAGATCACCAACGTTTCCGAGATTCTGAATGAACTTGCTCTGGCGGTCGACCATGACGCCGGCGGTGAGTTGAGTCACAATCTGGTGGAACTCTACAGCTATATCCAATCCCTGGTACAGAAAGCGAACGCGGATCAGATTGAACCACCCCTTATGGAAGCGCGCGACTTGCTGGTCACCCTGGTCGAGGCCTGGGAGGCCGCAGATCGCTCCGCTTCCGCCACCTCGGCAGCCCCATGCTATGACGCGCCAACCCAGTATGCTCCTGTCAACTATGTGGGCTAATCGCGTCATCCAAATCGCGGGGGCTTTCCGCGAACGGCCCGGTTGATCGAACAGACCGGGCCGATCTCCATCTCAGTGATCATCCGACCATCCCGCGAGATCTCCCGGTCAAGGCCAGCCATTCTCACGTCCGGACTTCTCCTGCCCCTGACGTTCCCTCGTTGACTGTCGGGAGTTAATCCGTCGAGCCACCGTGCCCCCGCGACGTATGCACAGTTGTATCGGCTGGATGAACACACTGGCGCCGCGGAAAGTCGAAATGGCGCCCCTGTGGAATCCGTTCCCCATCAAGGCCTCTCTACCTCCACCGCGTCGCGCGATCACCGAGACGTTCCAGCGAGGCATCGGAGGGGGGTTGACGTCTCCCAAATCTGGAGCGATATTACCGCCTGCTGCCCCAGGGCTTCTCCATCTGCCTGGTGTTCCTAAAGCTGTTCGAGCGCATCTACGCTCCTCTCACGGCGGGCTTGCTGCAACCTCTCTCCGGCGATTCACAGTTCCAAAAACACAAGCGCACTCAGATCGATCGCCTCTACCAGAAGGTTCTTGACGATCTCCACCGACTCGTCGATGCCATCGGACTCAAGGCCGCGTGATGCCGACTGTAACGAGAACAACCCGGAGCGACTTCCCAGTCGAAGGACTTGTAGGCTACGAGGATTAGGCGGGCCGGCAAAACAACGGCTTGATCGACATCCGTCATAAACACCACCGAACAAAAATTCCCGTTACGCTTCGCGTAAGGGTCTCAAGGACGAACGCGCGACCGGCACCGGAATGAAGTTGTCCTGACCTGGGGTGAGGTGGTGCCTCATTGAACCCGACAGCGCAACTCAAGCGGCCAGATGCTCGGCGATCAGGTCGCGGCTGATTATCGCGGCCGGGGGCCAGTAGGATCGTTGTGCGACCTGCAACTCCAGATTCTCGATCCGCAACTCCATCTCGGCGGCTTGAATGACGGTGTAGGCGGACGACAGGCTCACTTTGTCAGAGCCGTCGTGCGTCGGGTGCCTGCTGCGGGCCGTGCCGGTTCGTAGCCTGCGAGCCCACGGAGTGCGGACGAGACGCCCGGTTGAGCGCCCGCCTTCGAGCATTATGAATTCATGATCCATCCGAACTGTTCTTATCGGCCATGCTCGGTAATGTTTTTTCCTCGCTCGACTCTCTCTCGGCTGCAGCCGCAAGATCTGAAGTAATACGGCCGCCCAAACCGAGTCCGCCGTGGGCGGCCAGTACGCGTGCCAACTGCTGCTCGGCGACCTCCACCATCACGGCGCCGGCTTGATCGTCGCCTGTCCCAAACCACCCTTCGGAGGTGGATTCGCGCATCGTCTTCAGCATGTTTGCCAGGAGCAGAGACTCAAACTCAGTCGCCAATTCGGCCACCGTCGCTTTGCTGTTCTGCCCTTCTCCGGCCAAGTATCTCTCCGCAGGGAGGCCGAGTCCAGAGATCGCCTGGGACATGGTTCAGATCACCTCTACTTCCGCTTCCAGGGCGCCGGCTGCGCGCAGGTTCTGCAGGATCGCGATGATGTCCCGCGCCGTGGAACCGATCGCCACCAGCGCACGGGCAAGATCCTCAACCGTAGCGCCCGGCTCCAGCTTGACGTTGCGCGCCTGTTCCTCGGCCACGCCGACCCCGACTTCGGGAACCACCGTCGTCTCCCCTTCGGCGAATGGCGCCGGCTGGGACACCGAAAACGAAGTCTGAATTTCGACGGTAAGAGCGCCATGCAAAATCGAGACGG
>CAYLSS010000295.1:0-3298 GCA_964385765.1 uncultured Solibacteraceae bacterium | reverse complement strand
CTGCTTGCCCATGACAATGGTTCCGGTGCGCTCGTTCACGACAATCTTCGCCATTCGATCCGCGGAGATCTCGAGGTTCTCCACCAGCGAAACGAACTCGACCGGGCGCGAGCGGAAAGCATCCGGAATGTTGACCGAGATCACAGTGGCGTTCTCGGCGTTGGCGACAGGCTGCGCGTTACTGTCAAATTCATTGTTGATTGCGGCCGCAACGCGCGCTGCAGTCGTGAAATCGCCGTGCCGGAGCTGCCAGCGCAATCCATCTGCCGGCGCCGGCGAGGGCGCGCCTCGTTCGACGATGGCTCCATTGGGAATGCGGCCGGTGGTCGGATGATTCACGGTGGTGCGGTTTGCCTGGTTACCGGCGACGAAGCCACCCGTGACAACAGGCCCCTGGGCCACGGCATAAACCTGGCCGTTCGCGGCTTTGAGCGGTGTCAGCAGCAGGATTCCTCCCTGAAGCGTGGTGGCATCCCCGGCCGTTGCCACAGTCACGTCGATCCTCATGCCTGGCTGCGCGAATGGAGGGAGATTGGCGGTCACCATCACCGCCGCCGTGTTCCGGACCTGCATGGAATCGGCCTCCACGGAGACACCCATCCGCTCCAGCATGTTGGAGAGCGTCTGAGCAGAAAACTTCGTTTGTCGCTTGTCGCCGGTACCGGCGAGTCCGACCACGAGGCCATAGCCCAGCAACTGGTTGTCCCTCACTCCTTCGAGCGACGCAAGCTCCTTCAGACGGGATGCGCCGGCTGCGGACTGAACCTGAACCGATCCGGACAGCATGCCGGCCAGTGCGATCCGGAGAATGAGATGGATGTTTTTCATCGGTTTTTAGAACGGGAGGATTCCCATCAACAGACGGTAGAAGAAATTTGGCCGCCGGATGGCGTCGCCAACCACGCCGCGACCATTGACGCGCACTTCCAGGTTCGCCAGCCGGTCTGAGCTGACAAGATTGTTCGAGCCGATGTCGTTCCAACGCAAGACGCCGCGCACCGTCACCTGCTGATGCTCCGAGTTGACCCAGATGTCCTTTTGGCCGGCCACCACCAAATAGCCGTTTGGCAGCACGTGCGTGACGCGAGCCGAAATCGTCGTTGTCAGGACCGTCTCCCGGCTCGTTTCCCCTTCGCCTTCGAGCGAATTGGAGCCCCCCAGACTCGCCAGGTTAGCTAGCCTCCCAGCCGCTGGCAGACTTCCGAACAGTGAGCTGACCGATGCGTTGGCGCTTGATTTTCGGGTCGAACTGGTGCCGCCTCGCGAGACCGCTGAAGCGCGGTCGGCCACCACGATAGTGACAATATCATCCACTTGTCGCGCCTGTAGATCGCGAGCGAGATCGCCGAGCATACCGGCTGACGTGTAGAGTGATCCAGACGAGATCAGTTGCTCGGTGGCACGAGAGTGCGCCTGCTGTATGTAGAGATCAATCGGAGAAACTTCCGTATCTTTATCCTTGGCATAAGCAGCGGACATGGACAGCACCGCTGAAAGCGCAAGTACCGCTAATCCAGACTTTGTTTCCACTCGAACCATGACCTTTCTCCTGATGTTTGCTCGCTGTTCAAATGTCACCGGGGACGTCCCGATCCAGCCTCACTATCGCGTGTGACGGTCCGGCTACGACTGCAGAGAAACGTTTTCTGCTGGCAGGGTTCTCGACCAGGATGCGATCGCCTCTGCGCCCCGCTGTCTCCGCCCGGCCATCGAATCGTATATAGGCCGTTCCGCTCGTGACCTCCACACGAATGATCTGCCCCCGCTCGACATCATTTGGGAGCCGTAATTCGGCCCGGTGCAACGGCGCTCCATTTCTTACCGAACGGCGTAGTGTGGCGCCGACCACAGCCTCGATTTCATCGATCGGGGGGTCCACCGTGGGAAATACATCGGCGATTCGGACCTCCACGTCAGCAGAGCCGATGGTCTCGCCGGCCGAAAGGTCCCGGACAGCAACCACCTGTTGCGCCGGCTTCGAGATTCGCACGCGCGCCCAGACCGGCACGCTCTTCCGTTGCCCATAAGCAACCCGTCCACGCCACAACACGGGCGTGTCCGGCGACGCGGTCAAGGGAATTCGAAGGCCGCTGAGGTCGAACTGTAGTTCGCCAGGCGGCACCGGCTTGCGGCTGAAATCCAGGATGTCGAGAGTTATGTCCGGCCCCGCCGCATCCTCGATGGCCTCACGAAGCTTCGGTTCAGAAAGCAGCACGGTCTCGCGTTCAACGCACAGCCGATCCCCGCCTGGCTCATCGACGCCGTGGCGGCGGAGCAGCCGCTGCAGTTGGGCGGTTGTGAAGACCCGTTTGAGACCGGGAAGTGGAGCATAGCCTATCGGGATCCCCGGGTCCACGTCCTGGAATGCCGGATGAGCACGCGCCAGGTCGGCCGCATAGATACGATCAGTGTCGACGACGATGCAGTCGCCGGCGCTGCCTGGAAACGCCAAAGTGGTAAGGCTCGCTACGAGGATTGTTGCTGCTAACTTCATCGTGTCATGTTGTTAATCTGCTGATACATCTCGTCGGCGGCCCGGACCACTTTCGAGTTGGCTTCGTAGGCCCGCTGGCTAACGATTAAGTTAATGAACTCCTCGACGACACTCACATTGGACTGCTCGACGTAGCCCTGGAGGAGCGTGCCGAGACCTTCCTGACCACCTGGATTGCCGATTGTCGGTTCGCCCGAAGCATCGGTTGCAGTTAATAGGTTGCGCCCGATGCTGTTCAGTCCGGCAGGGTTGGCAAACAGCGCGAGTTGAATTTGGCCGGCCAGTTGCGCCGCTGTCTCGCCCGCCTGGATGTAGCTCACTGTCCCGTCAGAGGCAATTGTGATGGACTTCGCCTCGGGCGGAAGTGTGATCGGCGGCTCCAGCGGATCGCCCTCAGGCGTGACGATATTGCCGTCGCGGTCCAGGTGGAAGGTACCCGCACGAGTGTAGGCCAGCTCGCCGCTCGGAAGCCGGATCTGAAACATCCCCTTGCCTTCAATCACCATATCCAGCGGGTTCTCGGTACCCATGAAGTTGCCCTGGGTGAAGATAATCTCGTTGGCCACCGGCCGTGTGCCGAGGCCAAGCTGCAAGCCGGTTGGCACGATCGTTTGGGATCCGGCGGCGGCTCCAGGCTGGATGAAATTCTGGTAAAGAAGGTCCTGGAACTGAGTCCGCCGCATCTTGAACCCGACCGTATTGGCGTTTGCCAGGTTGTGCGCAATGTTGTCCACGTTCATCTGCTGAGCGGTCATCCCGCTCCCTGCGCTGTATAGTGCCCGAATCATTGGCCACTCCTTCCTT
>CAYLSS010000294.1:830-6000 GCA_964385765.1 uncultured Solibacteraceae bacterium | reverse complement strand
GGGTCGCGTCCCTGGCTGGCGGCGAGGTCTTCTTCCAGGAAACGAAGTTGCTGGTCATCGAGGGCGTGCTGGCGGCTGTTATCGAGGACGGTGAAGTGCGCTTCCTGAAAGGCGAACGAGTAAGCGAGGGGGCGGCCGGTTTCCTGCTCATAGATACGGCGCGAGGTTTCCGAAAAGACGTCGTGATTGCCGGGAGTAAAATAGAGCGGGTAATGGCGGTAGCGGTCGAACAGGGGTCGCAATTCGTCCCATTGGAGCTGGGCCCACCGGTCATTGGCGCCTTCGATGGTATCGCCGACGGTGATGACGAAATCGGGGTGAAGCAGGTCGACCTCGCGCCAGGTGCGGCTGTAGATGCCGGGTGTCGCTCCGCCGGTGCGATCGCCAATGATGGAGAAGTGAAAGTCGTTTCGCGGTTCGGTGACGGCGCGCGTGGCAATGATCCCGCCGAACAGGAGCACCACGCAGGTGGCTGATAGACGCGCGCGCCAAACCCTATCCACATCTTGATTTTCCCATAGGCGCCGGAAGATCGGTTCTCGCGGCGGAGCGCGAATGGGACGGCGGACTGAAACAGAGTGAGAGGGCCGGCCGCCGCGGGGCACTAGAGCTAACGTGCAGGATGCGCTTTCGGATTTCGTCCACATCCTGGACCCGTTGGCCGCTGGCGCCCTGCTTCCAATCGCCGCCTGGATATTCGTGAGTGGGCTGGACGACCTGGTGGTCCTGCTGGCCTTCCTGCGGCAATGGGCCACCGCGCCGGCGCCGCCGAGCTGGCACGATGTGGCAAGGGCGAAGGAGAGCCGGATCGCGATCTTCGTTCCCTGCTGGCAGGAGGCGGAGGTGATCGGCGAGATGGTGACGCATAATCGGTCAGCGATCCGGTACGTGAACTATGACATCTTCATCGGCGCCTATCCGAATGACAAAGGCACGCTGGGCGTGGTCCGGGACCTGGAGGCGCGATTTTCGAACGTCCATCTTTGCCTGTGCCCGCACGATGGCCCGACATCCAAAGCGGACTGCCTGAACTGGATTTTTCAACGAATGCTGCTGTTCGAGGAGAAGCATGGACAGGATTTTGAGGTCGTCGTGACGCACGATGCCGAGGACCTGGTCCACGCGGACGAGTTGCATTGGATCAACTACTACTCGAAGTCTTATGACATGGTCCAGACGCCCGTGCTTCCTTTGCCGACCCCAATCAACGAGTTCACGCACGGGCTGTACTGTGACGACTTTGCCGAGGCGCACACGCGGGACCTGGTCGCCCGGATGGCGATGGGAGGGTTTTTGCCGTCATGCGGAGTCGGAACGGGTTTTACGCGGCGCGCCCTTGAAGAGTTGGCCGCCAGCGAGGCAAACCGGGTTTTCGATCCTTCGTGTCTGACAGAAGACTACGAGAACGGCCTGCGGATCCACGCTCTCGGCTTGCGACAGATCTTCCTCCCGATCCGTTTTCGCAGCGGCGCTCCGATGGCGACGCGCGAATATTTTCCGCGGAAATTCACGATGGCCGTCCGGCAGCGGACACGATGGGTCACCGGAATTGCGCTGCAAACCTGGAAAAGGCATGGGTGGATGGAATGGGGACGCCAGTGGTACTGGCTCTGGCGCGATCGCAAGGGGCTGGCCGGCGCCCCGGTGAGTTCGGCGGCGAATCTGCTGTTTCTCTACGGAGTGGCGAGTTGGGCCTGGAGCGCGGCCAGCGGTCATTCATGGGGGCTCGGCGAGGTCATGAGTCAGGCGCTGCTTTGGCCAGTGCTGGCAATCAATGCCGTGCTCCAGGTTGGGCACCTGACAGTACGGGGAGTGTGCGTCGCGCGGGTCTATGGAGTTGGCTTCGCCCTTGGCGTCCCACTGCGGGCCGTCTACGGCAACTGGCTCAACATGGTAGCAACGCTGAATGCTCTCTGCACGTTCGTGCGAGCCGAGATCCGCCGGCAGCCGCTGGTGTGGGTCAAGACGGACCATGCGTATCCCCGGCGCGTCGCTCTGCTTCCGCACAAGCTTCCCCTCGAGGAGATCCTCATCGGCTCGGCCTATCTGAGCGCCGAGCAAGTGATGCATGCGGTGGCGACGAAGCCGCCGGGCTTGCTGCTGGCGAGACATCTTGTGGATTGCGGCCTGCTGAGCGAGGCGGAGGCCTATGAGGCACTCAGCATACAGCTCGGAATGTCGCTCGGCCGCGTGGAGCCGGAGGAGGTCTCCCGCAACGTCGCCCGGTCATTGCCGGTGTCCATTGTCCAGCGGCGCAGGGTCCTGCCGATACGGATCGAAGAGGGCCGCCTCTATCTGGCGACTCCCGAGTCGCCGTGCGAGGAAGTGCACGCCGAGCTGCGCGATTTCACCGCACTGGAGGTTTGCATTCAACTGGTGACCCCGACGAACTTCCAGGCGCTGGAGGAAGCACTGCTGTAAGTGGGCGGAGAGTGTCGTTTCCGGGGGCCGGCATTTGCTAACGTAGACTGCAAATGCTACGACACGAACTGCTCCACCCGCAAATCACCGAGATCATCGCCCGGGCCGGCCACACTTCGAAGATCCTGATCGCCGACGGGAACTACCCTGCCTCGACCACGCTGGGGCCGAACGCCGAACTGGTCAGCCTCAACCTCTCGCCGGGGGTGGTCAGTTGCACGCAGGTGCTGGCGGCGCTGCTTTCGGCGATCCCGGTTGAACGTGTAAATACGATGCAGCCGGAGACGACCGGCCCTTATGCAATGACCGAGGACCCGCCGGTATGGGCCGAGTACCGCGATGCCATTCTGGAAGCCAAGCTTTCGGTCGAGCTGGAGCCGATCGAACGCTGGGATTTCTACAAGGCCGTCAACACGCCCGACCTGGCGCTGACCGTTCAAACGGCCGATCAGAACCTGTATGCGAATATCCTGCTCACGGTGGGGGTGCGACAACCGTAACAACAACTCGCACGTCCAAACGGGCAGGTTAATATGGTCGGTATGCGTACCTTTGCGGCCGGATTGCTGTTGCTGGTGACGACCATGACGATGGCCGGGGCGGACAAAGAGAAGGGCAAGTCGGCGCTCGATAAACCCACGCTTGAGGCGTATGTGCGCCACTTATTGCTTTGGGGACCGCAGATCGACGTCGTCGTTTCCGATCCCGCGCCTTCACAGATAGATGGATTCCATCTGGTCAAGGTCACGGGAAAGGCCGGGGCGGCGATGCAGGAACACTCGTTCTACGTTTCGGCCGACGGGTCGCAGATTCTTCGCGGTGTAGTGTACGACGTAACCAAGAATCCGTTCCACGAGGACTACGAAGCGATCGATACTTCCAACGCGCCGAGCCTCGGGACTCCGGGGGCGCCTGTGCGGATCGTGCTGTACACGGACTTTCAGTGCCCCTTCTGCCGGGAGGAGGCGCGCGCATTGCGAGCGAACCTCATCCAGACGTTTCCGGAACAGGTCCGGCTCTATTTCAAGGACTTCCCCATCGAATCGATTCACCCCTGGGCCAAGCAGGCGGCGATCGCGGGGCGCTGCGCCTACAGTCAATCGGAGGAGGAGTTTTGGGCCTATCATGACTGGATGTTCGAACAGCAGCGAGAAATGACGAGCCAAAACCTGCGAGACAAGGTGATCGAGTACGCCGACGGGCGTCCCGGTCTCGACGTGCTGCAGTTCACGCGCTGCATCGATGGGAAGGAAGCCGAAGCGGCGGTGAACGCCAGCGTGGCCGAAGGACGCGCGCTCCAGGTGAATTCCACCCCGACGTTGTTTATCAACGGACGGCGCATCAGCTCACAGCTTCCGTGGGCGAATCTGAAGCAGGTGATCGAGTTCGAAATCGGCTATCAGAAGACGGCGCGGAACGCCGGCGACCAGGATTGCTGCGCCGTCCAACTACCCACCCCGCTGAGTCAGTAGCCCATGACGCCCGCGACCGCTAGCCGAGCTATCATCGTCGCCGGCTTCGCGTGGCTCGCGGTCGCCGCGTGGGCCGAACCGCCGGGCATCGATCCGGAGCGGTACCTCGAGCATGTCAAGCGCCTGTCAGCGGAGGAATTCGAAGGGCGGGGCGCCGGCTCCAAGGAGCTCGACCGGGCGGCGCAATACATTGCCGACGAGTTCCGTCAACTGGGTCTCCGCCCGCTTCGCGGCGGCAGGCATTATTTGCACAAGTTCGACATCAGCATCGCCGCGAAGATGGGGCGACGAAACCGTTTCGTCGTCTCGACGGGAAATTCGCGGCAGATGCTCGACCTGCACCGCGACTACATTCCGTTGAGTTTCTCGGGCCGGGGTTCAGCGAGCGGGTCGATGATCTTCGCCGGATACGGTATCACGGCGCCGGAGTACGGCTATGACGACTACGCCGGAATCGACGTCCGGGACAAGATTGTCTTGATCCTGCGGCATGAGCCTCAAGAGTACGACCGGGAGTCGGTCTTCGCGGGCAAGATCTACACCGAGCATTCGCAGATGTTCGCCAAGGCGGTCAATGCCAGGATGCATGGAGCGAGCGCGATCCTACTGGTGAACGACACCGAACAGCACGGCGGGTCGAGGGGAGACCTCACCGAGTTTTCCCGCCTGCCGGGTCCGTCAGCCGCCGATGTTCCTTTCCTGCATATCAGCACTAAGGTGGCCGAGGAGTGGTTCGATGCCGCCGGCCGGAACTTCGCAGATGTGCAGGCGCGGATCAATCGCGAACTGAAGCCGGAAAGCTTCGAGCTGCCGGAGCATTTGCGGGTGTCGCTGAGGACGGATGTTCGCAGCCGCAGCCGCCCTGTCAGCAACGTGGCCGGATATCTGCCGGGCGAGACCGGCGAGCACGTGATCGTCGGGGCGCACTACGACCATATCGGGCGGGGTGAGCAGTTTTCGATGAAGCCGTCGGCTGCAGGCTCCATTCACCCGGGAGCGGATGACAATGCCTCGGGTACCGCGGGACTGCTGGAGCTGGCGCGATGGTTCGCCGCCCGCCGGCCAATGCGGAGAGGGGTTCTGTTTCTTGGCTTCGCGGCGGAGGAACTCGGGCTGCTGGGCTCCAGCCACTACGTTCGCAGCCCGCTGCTGCCACTGCACGATGCGGTGGCGATGGTGAACATGGATATGATCGGCCGGATTCGGAACCGAAAGGTGTACGTCGGCGGCGCCAGTACGGGTTCGACATTGCGCGAGACGCTGATCAGAAGAGCGAA
>CAYLSS010000294.1:0-820 GCA_964385765.1 uncultured Solibacteraceae bacterium | reverse complement strand
GACTGCTGCGCGCCGCATTTGGGAGGTCAGAGCGAAGAGCTCGCCTTTGAAGTTCGATTTGTCGGATACGATCGGCTACGGATCGAGCGACCACACGGCCTTCACGACACAGAGAATTCCGGTGCTGTTCTTCTTCTCGGGGCTGCACGGGGACTACCACCGTCCGGGCGACACCTGGGAGAAGATCAAGCCCGAGCAATCAGCCGACCTGTTGCGATACATTGCCGGCGTGGTGACCGAGCTGGCTTCCGCTCCCGGGCGGCCCCGCTTCGTGAGCGTTCCCGAAGAGGCATCGGTCGGGGATTCAGGCCCGCAAGAGGAAACACCTCTAACAAACCCCTTAGAACCGGTCGATGAGTATTAATAATGGCCACAGGCACGACGCACGAGAATCGAATCTGGACGCTACCGCCGCTGATACTGCACCCCTTCTCGGACGCCGATGGCCCCGGACAACTGGTAGAGAGTTCGCGGGCCAGTTTGATCCTGCAAGGCCTTTTGCCGGGAGGCGAGAGTTCGAAGGAAGAACTGGAACGGCGGTTGCTGGCGGGCCGCTACTGTGAGTTCCGGATGCTTCTTTATGTGGGCAAAGACCTGGTTCGTTGGATCGAACAGTGTCTGGACTTCGTGGAGCACACACCGGAACTGAGCGAAGAAGGGATCCGTTTTCAGAGCTTTGCGGGACTGCTGGTGTACGATCCGCCGCAGCAGGTTCGGGAGAAACTCCGGAACTGGGGTGTGGCGGACTACAAAGGGATTTTCTCGCGCGCGATCGGTATCAATTCGGTGTTTGTCGAGCCTCCGCCGTTTAACGATCTTT
>CAYLSS010000293.1:1981-6025 GCA_964385765.1 uncultured Solibacteraceae bacterium | reverse complement strand
GATTTTATCCAACGGTGCTCCAGGTCCGCTTTGGTTTCGATCAGGTTACCCTGGATCCAAAGCTGCAGCTCCCGATGGATCGCCGGGCCGTGGAGGAGCATTGGATTGCCGGAATCGGTCCCGGCGACCAGGACAACTCCGGCTTCGTAAGCCCGGCGCAGATTCTCCTGTGCGATGGACAGGTCGAACGGAAGGCTGACATCGGTGGGGTTGTCAAACGCCGCCCGGGTCGCCTCCACCATCCCCGGCGGAGCCACCTGCTCCACGAGCGACCGGAACAACAGATCTGTCCGGCCCTCGGAGACCATCGTGAAAGCTTCGGCGACCGACAGTGTCGGGTCATAAGTGACTCCGCGGGCGACCATCTCGGCAAGCAGATGGTCCGGTATCGCCTCGTGCATCGAGCCGTGCTCGATGCCGTGAGCTCCGGCCTTCAGGGCATCGGCGACATCCTGTGCGCTGGCAGTGTGAACCACGAAGGGAAGCGCGGCGGAGCGTGCCGCCTCGCCGATTGCATTCAGCACTGCGACGTCGATGCGGTTGAACAACAACGGTGCGCGGCCTGTATCGAGGATCGCCTTGATCCCGTCAACACCCATCGTTTTCAGGTCTTGCACCATCTGGCGTGCTTCTTCCGGAGAAGCCGGCAGCCGCAGATACTCGCGTTCGGCCACCCCCCGCATCATCTCCGGCGCATCCCGGAAGTATTCGGTGCCATGGCCCCCTTCGGTGGTGAACATCGGGCCACAGACGAACAACTCCGCGCCGAGCCGGATTCCGCGGCGGACCTTGCCGCGAAGTTCGAGCATCAACTGGGTGGCGTCGCCCGCGCTCTTGACCGCCGTAACGCCGCTATAAAGATAGGCGGCAAGATTTCGCTCCATGGAGGCGGCCAGGTCGGAGTGAGCTCGCCCCGCCGGGGTAACGCCGCCGGGGGCGCCAAGATGCACGTGGACATCGATCAAGCCCGGCAGCACCGTCTTCCCCGCCGCTTCGATTACCTCGGCATTGACCTCGGCCGGCGACGGGGCCGTTCCGTCATAGACGGCCGCGATCTTCCCTTCACGGATCAGGACTGCCCCATCATCGATCACCGTTCCGTCACCGGTGAAGATCCGCGCCTGGCGGATCAACTGCGTCCGATTTCGCCGCAACTCGCGCTCGATGGCCAGCGATTCATCGATGTTCTCGCGGCTGTACGCCTGGTACAACCCGAGCAGAATGAACGGCAGGCCCACCACCAGCAGCCATAGCTTGGCATGCGGCGGCAGCACCTGCTCCTTTTCCCAGCGGAAGATCTTGACTGCGATCAGCGTGGCTACTCCGGTGCTCAGCAGGAGCGCCAGCGCGGGAGTGATGTTTTGCTCCAGGCCCTCTCCGCGGACCATGACCCGCTCCATTCCGTTATGGAGGTAGGAGGCGGGCAGGAACTGCGACACGATCTGCGCCCACTCCGGCAGCATGCTGAGCGGAAACGTGGCCCCGCTGAGAAAGAGCATGGGCATGTAGAGCAGTTGGATGATTACGTTGCTCTCCGCGGTGGAGTTGACCACCGAGGCGACGATCAATCCGATCGCTCGCATCGCCCATGCCCCGATCGACAACAGCACCACCAGCGAGAACATCGACTCCGGCAGCTTCACGCCCCACATGAGGTTCGCCAGCCCGAGAATCAGGAAGATGACGGGAAGGTACATCAGCCACCCGGTGACAATCGACGCCACCAGCAGCGGCGCCGGCGAGATGGGCGTTACCTTGTAGCGCCGCAGAATATTCGTCTCCCGCTCGACGACCGTCCGGATGCCGGCGCCGAAGAGACCATTGCCAAGCACGCCGAGCACAAGCACCATGGACACCACGCGCACGCCGACGCCGCCCATCGACGCGTCCATCATCTGTCCGAAAGCGAAAAAGAAGATCAGGGGGAATAGGTAATTGAAAAACAGGACTATCTTCTCGCGCATGGCGAGCTTCAGGTTGATCACAATCAGCGAAAGATAGCCTTTCATTCGCGCAGGTGCTTTCCGGTCAGTTCGATGAAGACGTCCTCGAGGGTCGGCCGCTTGAGCTGGATATCAGTCAGCTCGACGCCCTGGCTATCAACCCACTTCACCAATTCCACGAGCACTTGTGCCGGGCGTGCCGCCGTGGCCCTGAGTGACCGTCCATCCGCGCTCACTACAACCCGGCCGTCGCCATCGAGCTGCGGCGCCTGGCGGTCCCGCAAAGCGGCGGCGCATTCGATCTCGATCCGCGAGCTGCCCAGCGTCTGCGCACGGATCTCGCTGGGGGTGCCGTACGCGATGATGGTTCCCTCGTCGATGATCGCCACACGGTCGCACAGGCGTTCGGCCTCCTCAATGTAGTGTGTCGTAAGCAGGATGGTGCGGTCTTCTTGCCGGAGTTCCTCGATCAGGCGATGAATCTCCAGCCGGACCTGTGGGTCGAGACCGGTGGTCGGCTCGTCAAGGAAGACGAACTGAGGATCATTGATGAGCGCCATCGCCAGCGCCAGCCGCTGTTTCTGGCCGCCTGACAGCTTCGAATACCAGGTTCGCCGCTTCTCGCTGAGCTGCAGCCGCTCGAGCAGCCGGTCTCCGTTCACTTTGTGTGAGTAGAATGAAGCGAACAGGTCGAGGGCCTCCTCGACGGTAATCTTGTCGGGCAGATTCGTTGCCTGCAGGCAGACTCCGATCCGGTCTTTCAAGCTCTTGGCCTGCTGTTGCGGATCGAAGCCGAGAACGCGGACCTCGCCGCTGGTCCGGTCACGAATACCCTCGAGAATCTCGACGGTGGTGGTTTTGCCGGCGCCGTTTGGCCCCAGGAGTCCGAAGACTTCTCCGCTCCGAACCACGAAGTCGATTCCGCGCACAGCCTCGAAATCACCATAGGCTTTGCGCAGACCCTGGACCGAAATGGCGATGTCGGAATCCAATTCACTAGGCCGTAAGGACCTCGATACAGGCGCGGCAGAAGGCCGGCAGATCATCGGGCTTGCGCGAGGTGACGAGATTCTTGTCAACCATCACCTCGGCATCCACCCACTCGGCCCCGGCGTTCTTCATGTCATCCTGGACCGCGAAGAACGATGTCGTCCGCCGGCCCTTCAGCATTCCATGGGCGGAACATAGCAGCCATCCGCCGTGACAGATCGACGCTACCAGCTTGCCCTGCGCGTTCATGTCGGCGACGAACCTCGCCGGGGCGGGTGACCGACGCATATGGTCCGGCGCATAGCCGCCGGGAATCACCACTCCGTCGAAATCGCCGGCCTTGGCATCGTCATAGGAAAGGTCAGCCTTGGCCGGGTATCCCAACTTGCTGGGATAGGTTTCCCCCGCTTTCGGGCCCACCAAAACAGCTTCAGCACCTGCTTCAATGAAGCGGTAATAGGGATACCAGACTTCCATCTCCTGATAGACCTTATCAACGAGTACCGCGATGCGCTTGCCCTTTAGTTCCATAGTTCTCATTGTATGCGAGGCAACGGTCAGGCCCTCCAGCTTCGCACTCGGGCAGATACGCCCGCCGGCCGCGGCGCTGAAGAATGCTCGCAGGCAGCATAACTGCCCCCAGTCGACGTGAGAACGGTCAGAAGGATTTCGGATGCCGTTCCCGGAATACTTCGGCGTCAAGCCACCTCGGCCGCACTCTGGCAGAAGATTCCCGGCCGCGAAGCTGTTGCGGACCGCCTCCCGAAAGCCGCGCTATTGTATCCTGAGGGCCGATGGGGAATCCGCAGATTGCACCGTTTGGCGAGTGGGAATCGCCGGTTACTCCCGATTTGATCGTGGAAACCAGCATCCGCCTCCGCAACCTCGCCGTTGATGACGACGATGTTTATTGGATCGAAGGACGACCTTCCGAAGATGGCCGGAACGTGCTTGTGAAGCGCTCACCGGACGGCTCAATCACTGATATCACACCGCCGGGTTTCAACGTTCGCACCAGAGCCCACGAATATGGCGGCGGCGCCTACCTGGCGATCAAGGGGCGGGTATGGTTTGTCAACTTCGCTGATCAGTGCATCTACTTCCAGTCATT
>CAYLSS010000293.1:0-1971 GCA_964385765.1 uncultured Solibacteraceae bacterium | reverse complement strand
GCTCACCGAGGAGGGTCCGTACCGCTACGCGGACCTGACGCTGGACCGTCCGCGCCACCGCATCATCTGCGTGCGCGAGGACCATTCCCGGGAAGGCGAACCCGTAAACCAACTGGTCGCCGTGAGCCTGGTCGACGGCTTGGCGACCGTTCTCGCGGAGGGTCACGACTTCTACTCGAGCCCGGCGATCAACCGCGAGCACCGCATGCTCGCCTGGCTTACCTGGGACCATCCCCACATGCCGTGGGACGAAACTGAGCTTTGGGTGGCGGCCATCGGCGAAGATGGTTCGTTCGAGGAGCCGCGAAAAGTCGCCGGGGGCTTCGGCAATTCGATCTTTCAGCCGGCCTGGTCGCCCATCGGTGGGCTTTATTTCATCGCCGATCCGCGCGGTTGGTGGAATCCCTATCGCTGGGACGGAGATCGGGCCTGGAACGTCTGCAAGAAGGAAGCGGAATTCGGACTGCCGCAGTGGCAGTTCGGCATGCGCACTTACGGCTTCGATGCGGACGGCCGACTTGTCGGGGCTTATTGCGAGCACGGAGCTTGGCATGTGGGTTTGATCGATCCCTCGATGGGCGTGCTGGAACGCCTCGACGTGCCGCACAGCGAAATCACCAGCATGGCGGTGGCAGGACGCCGCGCCGTTTTCATCGGCAGTTCGCCCGATCATCCGCCTGAGGTGGTCAGCGTCGAGATCGACTCCGGAGATCGTGAAATTCTGCGTTCATCGTTGGCCGGCCAGCTAGAGAGCGGCTACATGTCCGTACCCCGTTCCATCGAATACCCGACAGCCAAGGGCCAGATTGCTCACGGGTTCTACTATCCGCCGCGGAGTTGCGATTTCAAAGCGCCTGAGGGCGAGCTTCCGCCGTTGATTGTAATGAGCCACGGTGGACCGACCGGCGCGACCACGACGGGATTCCGCCTTCGGGTCCAGTATTGGACCAGCCGCGGCTTCGCCGTGCTCGACGTCAACTATCGCGGCTCCACCGGCTACGGCCGCGGCTATCGTGAGCTGCTCAAGGGACAGTGGGGCATCGCCGACGTCGAGGACTGCATTCACGGCGCGAAGTACCTGGTGGATAGCAAGCGCGCCGACAGCAACCGGCTGATCATCCGTGGATCGAGCGCGGGCGGCTACACGACGCTGGCCGCTCTGACCTTCCACGACACCTTCCACGCCGGCGCGAGCCTCTATGGTGTCGGCGACCTGGAGTCCCTGGTCCGCGACACTCACAAGTTCGAGTCGCGCTACCTCGACCAGCTCGTCGGTCCCTATCCGAAGCGCCGCGATCTGTACCGTGAGCGTTCCCCAATCCACTTCGTGGATCGGCTCTCTTGTCCAATCATCTTCTTCCAGGGCCTTGACGACAGGATCGTCCCGCCGAATCAGGCGGAGCGAATGGTCGAGGCACTCCGAAATAAGGGACTGCCGGTGGCCTACCTGGCGTTTGAAGGGGAACAACACGGTTTCCGCCGCGCCGAGACCATCAAGCGTGTACAGGAAGCCGAACTATATTTCTACGGCAAGGTCTTCGGATTCACCCCTGCCGGCGATATCACGTCGGTGGAGATTGAGAATTTGTAGGTTCCTTGCGGGTGTGCGGCGCCAGCGGAAGTCGCCGTGCCGCCGCGTGCACGATGCCCTCAGTCAGCGATGATTCCCATGCGGCGGGCCCTCGCGATGTCGCGTTCATCGTAGTAGTCCAGCCGGTGCAGCGGCATCACGACTCCCGACAAGAGATTCATGGTGTGTCCGCTGATGCGCTTGTAGAAGCGCGAAGCCATCCCCAGCGACAACACCACGCCGGCTGGCTGCTCATCACGGGCAAGATGAAGCAGGAAGGTTTCGGATCGTTCGATGAGCCCCCGGCCCTGGCGGATCAATTCGACCGCTTGTTCGGCTCTTTCCTCTTCATAGACCCGTATCGCTTCCTCGCTGTTGGCCTCCGCTTCAAGCCGGATCAC
>CAYLSS010000292.1:0-6026 GCA_964385765.1 uncultured Solibacteraceae bacterium | reverse complement strand
GGCGTACTTCAACGATATTTGCACCATCTTGAACACATGCCCCCTGGACCTCTGGACTCAAGCGGAGGGATGATACACTCAATCCCGTCATGGCTAAAGACTCTCTCCGACGGCGCTTCCTGCTCGGCGTGGCCACAGCCGGCGCCGCCACCGGCGTGGCCCGCGCCGCCGGGCCCATCGCGACCACCAGCATCTATAACGTCGCCGAATTCGGCGCCCGGCGTAATGGCCGGGATCCGGACACACAAGCGATCCAGAACGCCATCGACGCCTGCGCCGGCAGCGGTGGCGGAACGGTCTACTTCCCCACCGGGGAATACTACTCGGGCGGCGTGATCCTTCGCAGCCGGGTTCACCTCTATCTCGACGCGGGGGTCACGATTCACGGGAGCCCGCACCTGGAAGACTACCCCGTTACCCACCCGCGCATCCGCTCCTACACCGACAACTACACCGAGCGCAGCCTCATCTACGGCGAGGACCTCGTCGACACGGGATTGCACGGCGACGGCGTAATCAACGGTCATGGCGCGGCATTCGAGGGTCCCTACATGGTCCGACCGTACCTGATCCGCCTGGTTTCGTGCCGGGATGTCAGCATCAGCGGTGTCACGCTTCGGGACTCGCCAATGTGGGTGCAGCATTACCTTGCCTGCGACGACGTGACGATCCATGGCATCACGGTCCATAGCCGCGTGAACCGCAACAATGACGGCATCGACATCGACGGCTGCCACCGCGTCACCATCTCGGATTGCAACGTCAGCTCGGGCGACGACGCGATTGTTCTCAAGAGCACGCTAGACCGGTCGACGAAGAATGTCGCCATCACCAACTGCGTCCTAAGCAGTCACTGCAACGCCTTCAAGCTTGGCACGGAGTCCAACGGCGGCTTCGAGGATATCGTGCTCAGCAACTGCACCATGTACGACACACGACTGAGCGGGATCGCGATCGAGATGGTCGACGGCGGTCTCCTCAGCGGCGTCAGTATCTTGAACGTGACCATGCGGGACGTGAGGAATCCGATCTTCGTGCGGCTCGGCGATCGCGCCCGCCCGTTCATCGAAAGCGGACCGAAGCCTGGAGCAGGCACGCTTCGCGACGTCCGAATCAGCGGCGTCAAAGCCACCGGAGCCGGGGACATCGGCTGTCCGATCTCGGGGATTCCCGGACATCCGATCGAAAATCTATCGATTGACGATGTGAGCATCGCCGCCGAGGGCGGCGTCAAGGATCCACCGCTTGACGTACCGGAACATCCGGATCGCTATCCGGAGCACAACATGTTCGGCCAGACACCGGCCCACGGCCTGTTCTGCCGCCATGTCCGTAATCTGCGGCTTCGCAATGTCCAGACCGAAACCCGGTCGCCGGACGAGCGGCCGGCCTTCGTCGCGCAGGATGTCGGCGAACTCGAGATCGTCGGCTGCGCGCCGAGAGTGGGTCGTACGGCTGTCTGGCTGCACGAGGTGCGCGGTGGGCTGATCACCGGATGCCGGCTGCGCGGACCCACACCGGTATTCTTGAACGTCGAGCGAGGCGGGGTGAATGAGGTCAGTCTGATTGGGAATGACCTGAGCCGCGCTGAAACGCCGGTGTTCGGGCCCGCCGGCGGGATTTTCGTCGTGGCGAATCGGCGGTCATGACCGGACGAGACCGATTGCTAGCGGCATTCCACGGCGAGATGCCGGACCGCGTGCCCTTTGCGCCCAACATTTACTACTGGTTCTACAACCGGAAGGTCCGCGGCACCCTCCCCGCCGAGGTGGCCGGAGCTGCGCATCCGTTCGACGTGCTGCGATACCTTGGGGCGGAGATCCTCGCCCGCTGGGATACGCAGCATTGCACCCGCGAGGTATACACAGCGGGCGGTTTTCACGATGCCTTTGGCGGCGACTCACCGTTCGACCGGCCCATCACGACGGCGTTCAACATCTATCCTCCACACACGAATGCCCGGTTCCGCCGGTTCGACACGCCGCATGGGACCCTCCACCACACCTGGACGCTGAGCGAGCAGGCCGGCGCTGACTTCGAAAGCGAGTACTGGTGGAAGGACTGGAGCGAGTACGAGGCCGTCCGCTTCATGCTCGAGACACGGGACTACGAGTTTGACCGCGGTTGTTTTCGAAGCTGGGTGGAGAGGGTCGGCCACGACGGGGTCATGATGGTGCACCTGACAGAGTCGCCGCTGAAGACCTTCCACTGGCTGGCCGGCGCGGAGCAGGCGAGCCTGTTCCTGATAGACCACCCGAAGGAGATGAAGGAACTGGCGCGGATCCATGAACGAAAGGCGCTTGGACTGCTCGAAAAAATTGTCGACTATCCAGAATGCGAGATCTTCAACTCGGCTGACAATCTCGACTCCGCCTTCTACCCGCCATACTTCTACAAAGACTATTGCCATCCTTTCTACTCCCAGGCCGCCGAGATCATCCACTCCCGCGGGAAGATCTTCTGCGTCCACGCCTGCGGCCATCAAAAGGCTCTGCTCCCGCTGGTGGGAGAGTCTCGCGTCGATTGCCTCGAAGGAGTCACGCCTCCGCCCATGGGCGACGTCCAATTGGCAGACGTGCGCGAGATGACGGGTTACCGGCGCTTTACGGTCAACGGCGGCATGGACGCCTCACGCATGGAAGTGGTCGCCGACGCCGAACAGTCGCTGCACGAGTACACAAAGTGGCTATTCGAGTCGATGCCGGATCGCCGCCACTTCATCTACGCATCAAGCTGCACAACGAGCGTGTTGACGCCTTGGGAGAACCTGAAGTACGCGAGGGACGCGGCGCGCAAGTGGGGTGTCACCAACTGAGCCCCGGCCCTCGGGAAGCACAAAAGCCGAGAAGACTCATCTCCGTTCCGCCTCGGAGTCGGCGATCGCCCGCCGGATGCAGGTCACGCGCCAGCCGCCTCGCGTACCAGGGCGGCGCAGCGAGGCGCCTGATAGTTCCCCTCCAGCTCCTGGGCGAGGCCGAGGAGCTCCTCGCGCGTCACCCGGCCCGGGCGCAGTGCATTGTAGATTTCGAGGATTTTCTCCTCCGGACAATTTACTAACTCGGCCGCCCGGCGGAGGTTTTCGGCCAACTGGGGCCGGTCGGCCGCCGCGGCGATGCCGGCCTGCATTTCGAGAGCCTCCGCGCTGACTCGCAGGTCCTGGATAGTCACCTCGCCGGCCAGCACAGCGTCGAGTGTGATCTCGTCGAGATGCTTGCCCGTGGGGGTCCGAAGCCGGTCGCGGGCATTTTCGATCAGCGGGTAGTCACTCATAACGCACCTCCCGCGGCTCCCGAGCCGGGTCCACCTGCTCGGTTTCCCGCAAGTGCAGAATTGTTGTCTTGACGATGTACTTCAGCCGCGCCATGTTATCGATCTGCGTGGGCACCGGAAGAACGGGCTCGCCCTTCGCGTACTTCGCCGCGTTGCGACCGATCACCCGGTAGGACTCGAGCGTCAGGTTCGGCGCCTGCGGAAAAAGCTCGAGGTTATCGAGCGGCTGCAGGTCGCGCCGGTGAATGACGGTAGTCCCCTTGCTCTGAATACCGATCGCGATGCTGGAACCGGACAGCTTCGCGCCCGCATGGCCGATGAAGCCGCAGTCCGACGTCGCGTAGATCTTCACGAATCGCGCCTGCAGACCTTCCTGCTCGATGCCGGCGGCGACCGCCTCGAGCACCTCCCGATGTGGTAGCCCGAGCAACGTCTCGTTCAGCGCCGACCCGAAAGCCGGCCCCAAGGCGACCACGATCTCATCAGGCCTGGCGCCACCCGCGGCCGTACCGACCTCGCGCAGCCGTTCGCCGCCAACAGCGCCCGCGCCTATGGTTCGCGGATCGGCCGCCTGTGGGATGGCGTCAATCTCAGCCGCCCTAGCCGGACAGAGTTGATAGCCGGTACCCGGACCCCGATAGTCATTCGGGTCATTCACCGCGCTCAGCACGGCAGGTCCGGGAAGCACGATGGCGGCTGTCTGCAGGTGGTCGCCGGAGATACGCAGCTTCTGGATCTCGAGTATCTTCGCGGCAATCTCGCCATAGCCTCGCCGGGCCAGGGCGCGAATCACGTCGAGCGCGTCGCGGCGATCGGCCATCAGCCGTTCCACGGCGGCGAGATCGGCCACTACATCGCGGTCGGGCATATCGGGACTGGCACGAGCGATCACCGCGGCCTCGACCTCTTCGCTTGTAATCTCGGGTAGCGCCAGTTCCTCGAATAC
Organism: uncultured Solibacteraceae bacterium; assembly: GCA_964385765.1. Lineage (GTDB taxonomy): Bacteria > Acidobacteriota > Terriglobia > Bryobacterales > Bryobacteraceae > CAWELS01. The sequence continues at coordinate 1,810 of CAYLSS010000292.1, read as the reverse complement.
CGCCTGAACAGCCTCCGCCGCCCGCCGGCGAACAACGCCCGCCCGCTCCTCTGAAACCGGCCGCAGCCCACCATCCACCTGCATGTCGCGCTGAAGTATGTTGTAGTCGTCCAGGTCCTCGGCGTCAAAGTTACCGCCGCCGAATAAGTTATCCTCCCGCGGCATCACACTGTAACCGGAGAACACGTAGTCTGTCCCCGGAAGAAACTGCAGCATGAGCTTCGACGCCTTTCTGATCTCCGAATGGGACGCCATCGCATCATTACCCGATGCGAGCTCCAGGTCGAGCATCGCCGCGATCAGATTTTCCGCCAATACGCCGCGCACGCCACCGGGCAAAGACTCCGGTAGCGCAATGCAGGAGATCGACCCGTTTTGGACTCCCTGGGAGCCGGCGCCCTTGATCGCCATCAGGCACCTAGTCTCGAGGTAGACCATCGACTTACTCTCGGAGTGTCCCATCAGCGCCTCCGACCCGGTCCCGGAGGTAAACCGCACCTTGATGCCGCGGGAGGCGTAAGCCGCGGCCAGAAAAGCCTTCGAGTAAGGCGAGTCATCGCCATCGCGGAAGGCTCGCTCAGTCCCGTAGACTGACAGCGTTTCGGCGTAAGTGGTAAGTCCGAGCAACCCGAGCCGAAGCCCGAGCGACTCCTCGACCGCGCATTGCGTGAGCGCCGTGCCGCGCCCGGTCTGCGAGCCGATCAGGATCGCGATCGCATTGAGCGGCGCGTAGCGCGAGATGCCGACCGTCGTCTCGAGTTCCGAAAAGCCGCGCTCCACCGCCTCCGCGGCATCGGCGGCGAGCAAGGCCGGATTCTCCTTGCGATTCGTGACATGCGCCTGGTTGGACGGCGTCGCGCGAGCCCGCATCTTCTGCAGTGCCATCATCATCTCGACTACGTTGAGACGGTTCACCACCTCCACGATCCGGGCCGGCGTCAGCCCGCCGATGATGTGCACCATCAGCTCTCGCGGCGCGCTGAGGTCGACCAGCATGCGCGCGATGCCCCGCGGCTTCATCCCCATTGCATCCTCGGCGACTTCGGGGTTGATCGCATAGCGGGCGATGAAGCGGTCAAGGAGGTCGAACTCCGCCTCCGCCTTGCCGTCCAACTCGACAATGCGACCCCCAACCACCTTCACCGACGGTTTCGGATCCGCGGGACTGTCAAACAGAATCAGACCGGTCTCCGGCCATGGCTGTATGAAACTGTCGCGATTGACAGGCCGCCTCGCACGAGCCTCCGCACGTTTTGACTTCGGCATCAACACAAGCATATACCGGCGCGGGCGGGCGACACGAATTTGCACGGCCCGAATGCAGAAGGGCGAGCGAGAGCGGCTACGGGCGCCACGTTGCCCGCCAAGAGCCCAAGGGAAGCGAGTCTACCAGCTTTCGGCATTCGATCGCCTCGAATTTCGGCGAAAAGGGCTTCAATGAAGCCGTCTTGTGGGATGGCATGGGCCACGATGTAGGAGAGGGCTGCATGCAAGTTCATCTGATCAATCCAAGTGACGTTGCGTTTGGTATTGGTGTCATCACGCCGCGCTGGCTGTTCGTGTTAGCCGGAGCCACGCCGGAGCGGTTTGGTGTCCCCAATATTGTCGACGAGACGCTCGAACCACTGGACGAAAGCCAGATCAGGCCGGGCGACATCGTCGGCATCGGTATTCACTCGCTGAACGCCTTGGCCGGCTATCGAGCCGGGCGCCGGGCTCGTGATCGGGGGGCGGTGGTGGTCTTCGGTGGAATCCACGCAAGCCTTTATCCCGAGGAGGCTCGCGAGAGGCGAGCCCGGCCGGCGCGAGG
>CAYLSS010000291.1:5511-6032 GCA_964385765.1 uncultured Solibacteraceae bacterium | reverse complement strand
GATCAGGTAGGCGCTGGCCAGCAGAATCACAGCCGAGAGCGACGTAACCTTATTCATGATGTAGAGCGGGAAGTGAATCCACTCGACCCCCTTGAACACGTTGTAGCGGATCACCGCATAGGTCAAGGAGAAAAGGCCGGAGACCGCCAGCCACGCTACGCAGTGGCTGCTGCGCAAAGACGGGCCGGTTCCCGGAGAGGGCGGAGCCATATGACAATTATCGTATCGCTCGACGCGGTCGAGCGGAAAGACGCTCAGTCAGTCCAATGGCTAGCAGCCCCCGGTAGATGTCCCGTGAGCCGCGCGACATCTACCACGGGCCGCTAGACCGAACCGACGGCTCTGGCCTGAACGGCCAATCCATCCTCGTTGACCTCGGCGATGATGGCGTCAAGTTGCTCAACCGCCGAGCGGGCATCGGCAGGACCTAAGTGCGGCTTGAGCCGAACGATCTCTTTCGCCCGATCTTCACGATCCGTGTCCCGGCCTAATGTAACGTATAGAGCGGTCCCGAGCCGCTC
>CAYLSS010000291.1:0-5501 GCA_964385765.1 uncultured Solibacteraceae bacterium | reverse complement strand
ACCCTCTTGTCAGCCAAGCGATCTGCAATGTAGTTGATCTGTCGGCTGAAGGTCTTCGGACTGTGGCAAATCGTGCCGAGGAATTTGCTCTGGGCTCCTCGAACTATGCTCGGGCCGTAAGGCGCGGGCTTGGGCTCCCATCCAATCAGGTCGAGCGCTTCCATCGCTGACAACGTGTCGCGGAGATCGAACGAAAAGGGCCCGTGCTTATACAGGATGAACCGGCAATCGAGCGGTACCTTCAAGAGTTCCTGGAGAAAGTAGCCGGTCTTCTGGATGTGGGTTTCGCCGGCCCAACTCTTTCGATCCCGCAGCGCTTTGCCAAGCGAGTAGACCAGTCCGTACCGCTCCCAATTCTCGATTATTTTGATCACTCCTCCGCTGATTCTTGTTCCGGAATAATTGTATCCCGGTTCTTGTCGAGCCACTCCAGCGCCTCCATCCGGCGCTGCGGTTCAACGAAAACATCATTCACCAGCACATTCATTGGCTCGTCACTTCGCCTGTGCTATCATCCCGTCCGTGTTTGACGGCGTGCTCCCAAGGGGTCTCAAGGCGATCATTCTCGACATGGACGGGGTGATCGTCCACTCGACGCCTATTCACAATGAAGCCTGGCAGAAGCATCTGGCGCGGCATGGGATCGTAGTAGACCGGAATGCCATCGAAACGAAGATGCTTGGCAAGCACAATGACGAGATCGTGCGCATCTTTTTCGGCAGCGAGCTGTCCGCCGAACAGATCGTCCGGCACGGAGCGGAGAAGGAGCAGATTTACCGTGAGCTCATGGCTCCGCGCCTGGCGGGTCAACTGGTTCCCGGCGTGGAGGAGTTTGTCGAAGCCTACAGCGCCTTTCCGTTGGGTGTGGCGACGAATGCAGAACCCGAAAATGTCCGGTTCGTGTTGGATCGCAGCAGCCTTCGCAAGCATTTTCGGGTGGTCCTCGACGGCGGCGAAGTCCAGCGGCCGAAGCCGGATCCGGAGATCTACCGGCGCGCTGCCGAGTTGCTGGGAGCGGCTCCGCCGGAGTGCCTCATCTTCGAGGATTCCGAGACCGGCATCCGCGCGGCCCGGGCGGCGGGTGCTCGAGTCATCGGCCTCACCACCACCTCCCCGCAACTCGACGGCTGCGAACTGACCATCGAAAGCTTCGCCGATCCGCGGCTCGGGCAATGGATGCGGGCAGCCGGCAGGTAACCCGGAGCAATGGGGGCGCGTCCCTGTACAATGAAGACAGCCATGAAGTTACGACTGATAGGCCTCGTGTTTCTCCTTCTCTGTGCATCGGTGACTGGATTCGCCCAGGAGTACGATGGCCCGCCGCCGCCGGTGGCGGACGTGCCCTATCTCCTGCACGCGGAGAACCTGATCGAAACCGAGAAGGCCGTTGCGAGACAGGAGGACCGCAAGAAAGATACCGCCTACGTTATTTCGGGCGTTTCCTCACCCGTCCGCACACCCCTTGCCGAGCCAATTTTTATTCTCCTGTCGGAGCAGGTCGAGCCGCAGCGGCTGCAGCTCTATTCAATGGAAATCGACAATGGGAACAGGGAGACGGTCTTCCCGAAGAAGCCCGGCAAAAGGGGACCGCGGCCGCACTATCTGACCTTCCGGCGAATTCAGGATGATGTGTACTGGGTGGAAGTCAACGAGTACCTGGAGAACGGCCAATACTGCCTGACGCCGCGAGGTTCAAACGACGTCTTCTGCTTCGAGGTGTACTAGCAGGCCGTGGTAGAAGTCCCGTGAGCCGCGTTGCGCGCGCCGCCGGGCCAGATGCAAGGCGCGGCGACGAGAGTGATGCGGGTCCATCATCGAGGAGCCGGAACGAAGCAGATGGCCCGGCGCCGCCGCAACCCTCCGGGCGACAGGGGTTTGTGGCCCGGATTCGCCTGATACAATCCAACTATGTTTCAAGGACTCGAGCATACCGCCCTGGCCACGCCGGACCCGGAGAAACTTGCGCAGTGGTACGTCGATCATCTCGACTTCGAGATCAACTACCGCTACGCGGGAAACGTATTCGTAAGAGCGCGGAACGGCTCGATGCTGGAGATCATCCCGTCGGAAGGCAGCCGAACGCCGCAGAAGATGAAAGATCCCGGCATCCGCCATTTGGCCATCGTCCCGGACGACTTCGATGCGGCATATGATCTGCTGAAGTCAAAGGGTGTTCAATTCGTCACCGACAAGATCGAAATGGAGGGGAACCGCCTCGTATTCTTCACGGACGCGGACGGCAATCTGCTGCATCTCATCCACCGCGAACAGCCGCTCCCCTAGCCGCAGGCGCAGTTGATCACACGCGTTTTTAGAGCGTTAGTCACCTACCGGGATTTCCGGCTCATCTGGTGCGGCGCCTGCATCTCCTCCATCGGGACATGGATGCAGAAACTGGCCCAGAGCTGGCTGGTGTTCGAACTCTCGGGCTCGGCATTCATGCTGGGGCTGGACGCCTTCCTGGGCGAGATTCCAATCTTTCTGTTCTCACTGCTGGGCGGCGTGGTGGCGGATCGCGTGGACCGCCGGGCGCTGCTCGTCGGCGGACAGTTCGTCCAAATGGCCTGCGCGTTTACGCTGGCCGCATTGTTTGCATTCGGAGTCGCCCAGGTTTGGCATATCTTGTGCCTTTCGTTCATTGTCGGTCTCGCGCAGGCCTTTGGCGGACCGGCCTATGCGGCCTTGATCCCGACACTCGTGAAGCCGAGAGATCTACCGAACGCCATCGCGATGAACTCGATCCAGTTCAATATCGCGCGCGTGCTCGGGCCGATGATCGGGGGGCTGGCTCTCACCAACGTCGGGGCCGCGGCGTGCTTCGGCTTGAACGGACTCTCTTACCTGGCAGTGATCACCTCGCTGATCCTGATTCAGGTCAACTTCAAGCCACAGCCGACGAAGGATTCGGTGATGGAGAGCATGAAGAGCGGGGTCGCGTTCATCCGCGACAAGCCAGGCATGGAGTCGCTCATCATTATGGCCTTCTTGATGACGATCTTGGGGATTCCGATGATCGTCTTCCTGCCGGTATTTGCCAAGGAAGTGTTCGCCGGAGGGCCGGCTGTCTACACGCTGTTTCTATCGCTGTCGGGCGGAGGCTCCATCGTTGGCGGGCTGCTGGTGGCGGCGTTCGGGCATAAGGAAAATAAGGGGCGAATGATGCTCGGAGGCTTGACCGTACTGGGCGCCGCGGTCGCCGGCTTCGCGTTTTCCCGGTACCTGCCTCTGAGCTGCGTGCTGGTATTTATCAGCGGAGCCTCACTGATGCTCGTGTTCGCCCTGGTGGCATCGCTGGTGCAACTGATCGCGACAGACGAGATGCGCGGGCGCGTGATGAGCGTTTACAATGTGGCGTTTCGCGGCGGAATGCCGATCGGCAGCCTGCTAACCGGTGAGTTGATTCCGCGGTTCACGGCGCCGGTGGTTGTGGGAACGGCAGGGTTGCTGCTGACCGGGCTCGGGCTGGCCTCGCTGCTCTTCAACCGCAAGGTGGCCTCGCTATGACCAGCCGCATCGGGATTTTTCTCGCCATCGTCCTGATCACCGCGCTGGGCTACCTGCTCTTCCCCGCCTACACGTGGCTGCAGCAGGACACGCAGATCTACGTTCCGATCTTCGAGCATTTGTACGATCCGGGCGTCCTGGCGGAGGATCCGGTCGCGATTCGGCCGCACGTGGGTTACACGATCTATGACGAGCTCATTGTCGGCCTTCGAAGAATCACGGATGCCAGCACCCACACGCTGATGGCAGCCGACCAGATTCTGTTTCGCGCCGCCGGCGTCCTGGGAGTCTTTCTGATTGCCGGAGCGCTGGGTCTGCCGGCCCGGCTGGCGCTGCTGGTGGCCGGCATCTATGCGCTGGGCGCCTCGGTCATGGGACCGGCCGTCCTTACGGTGGAGTACGAGCCCAAGCCGCGCGGCTCGGCGATCGGCATGCTGCTGCTCGCGATCGGACTCATCGGTCATAGCCGCTACTTGTCGGCCGGCGCTCTCGCATCGCTTGCTTTCCTCTACCATCCCCCGACGACGTATCCTTTCTGGGCCGTCATGGGGGCGTACGTCATTTGGCCTAAACGGGAAAAGGCGGAGCGCCGTTTCAGCGTGCGGGCCTTCCTGCCGTTGCTGGCGGCCGCCGGGCTTCTTTTCGTGCTGTCCAGGCTCCAGTCGGGAGGAGCGGAGAGCCAGTCCTGGATGGCCACCCTAAGCCCGGAACTCGAGCGCCTGCAGCGTTACCGCGCGAGCTACAACTGGATCTCGACATGGATCGGTCAATGGGTCTGGCATTACACCGCGTTACTGGCGCTCGCAGTATGCGCACTCTACCGTCTGCGGCCGGCCGCTCCGCGACCGCTGTGGTTCTTCCTGGCGGGACTTCCGGTGGCCGGCGCGCTCAGTGTCCCGTTCGCCTGGCTGACCTACGACGTCGGCGGGTGGGCGCTGATGGCGAAGTTCCAGCCGGCCCGGGCGCTGCTGTGGATTCCGCTGGTCACGGTCATTCTGGCCGCCGTGTCGAGCTTGCGGGCCAGCGTCACCAATCGGCTGGTCGCGCCCTTCCTCTGGGGGGCGGTCGCGTTCGCGATTCCGATTGAACACAACATATGGACCCTGTTCTGGCCCGATCTCGGCGAGGAACTCGTCTGGCGGCGGCTTGCGCTGGCGGCGGCGCTGGCATTGCTGCTGGCGCTGGCCGGTTGGTTGTACGGCCAGTCCCGGCGCCTGGCCTGGATCGCCTGGGGCCTGGCGCTGGTGACGCCTTTCATCGCCCTGCCTTACATTGGCGCCGTGGTGACCGAACAGGACCTGCATCACGCCGAACTCGAGGAACTCTCCGAATGGGCCAGCGAGAATACACCGCTGGATGCCGTCTTTCTTTTTGTCGACATCGGCAAGGGCCGGCAGCCGGGCATCTTCCGCGCCAAGGCGCTGCGCGCCGTCTACACGGACTGGAAGTCAGGCGGGCAGGTCAATATGGTCGAGGGGTTCGCGCTTGACTGGTGGGAGCGCTACAGCCAGACGGCTGGCCGGGACTTCACTCCGGCGGACATGGAACGATACGCCGAGTTGGGCATCGACTATGTCGTCATGGAGACCGAGCACCGGCTGCCAGACAGAAAACCGGTCTTCGAAAACGACAAGTATCTTGTGTACGCTCTGCCCCCACCGGATTGAAACATCTGTAAACTTAATCCGCGAATGGTTTCAGGAATGGGTTTCCGAAGGGCTATTCGAGCGAGTGTCCATTCGCGAGTGAGAACCGGCTACTTCTCGACCTTGGTCGAGGTGATGGCTTCCGGCCTACGATCGAGAAGCTCATTCTTGACCGGCTTGACGGTCGCCTTGTGCTCCTCGACCATTTTCTGGATCGATTCGATCATCTCGGGGTGGTCTTCGGCGACGTCCCAATGCTCGCCGGGATCGTGCCCCAGATGATAAAGCAGCGGCGGATCGTGCCGGGTTGGCGCCTTGTCTCGATAGCCGGAACGAGTCAGGTAATGGAGT
>CAYLSS010000290.1:5784-6033 GCA_964385765.1 uncultured Solibacteraceae bacterium | reverse complement strand
CGGAGCCGCGGGTCAGCGCCAACTCAAAGAGGAACTCTTCTTCCCTGGCCTGGTCGGCGTTGGTACGGAGTGGGACTCCTCGTCTTCGGAGCTCGCGACGGACGGCGTCGGGCAGGAGTGCGTTATCGGTGGGACGGCGCGGGAATTCGTCTTCGACCAAGCCGCAGACGAAGACGACGGGCAGATCCCATTGACGCGCCTCAACGGCGTCAATGACGTGGACCACATTGCGACGGCGATCGCGCAAGA
>CAYLSS010000290.1:0-5774 GCA_964385765.1 uncultured Solibacteraceae bacterium | reverse complement strand
AGAAGGTGGCGTCGTCGATGGCGCGGCGGCAGTCGGTCCAGAATTCGTGGAGAGAGACATCGGCATCGGGATCATGAAGAGCGGCTACCTCTTCGAGCAGTTCGTCCAGGCGGTCGAGCGCGGCGTTGTCGAGCCGCCAGGCGCCGGCGCGTTCGTGCGATACGGAGTCCGCGACCGATGGCCGGGGAAACGAGCGGGCGAGACGGGAGAGGCGATTTCTCCATACCTGGGCGACGGCCGGCCGATGATAGCGGTCGAGTTCTACCAGGGAATCGAACAGCTCGCGGTAGCGCCGGGATTTGCAGAGCGATTTAAACGCAGCCAGCCCGCGTCCGGGGATTCGCTCGCGGAGGGCGAAGTCCAGACGGTCGCGTTCGGCGCTCGCGTCGTCGAACTGGATGGCAGCCAGCAGCGGTTCCAGGTCCCACTCCCGCTGCCAGCTCTCCATCACGTGGCCGAGCCGTCGAATCGAAGGGCAGGCGGCGAGCGAACGTCCGAAGTAGAACCGCGCCGGTATCCCGAAGCGGGCGAGCGCCGATTCCAGTAACGGACCGTAAGGACGCTGCTTTCGGACGATGACGCCGATCTCGCGGAACGGACGGCGCCGGTCCACCTCATCCAAAATGCGCCGCGCCACCTCGGTGGCTTCGGCATCCATATTCTGCGCCCGGACGAGAGCGGAGGACGGCGGCGGGCGTTCGGCGGACAGGACACGCTCCTCGAATCCGATCCGGAAGAGCATTTCCCGAGTCCGCTCGCTGCCGCTCCAGCGGGGGAGCGTGATTGTGATCTCGGCATGCTCCGCCAGCGCCCCAATCAACTCCAACTCCGCCGGAGCGAAGCTGAAGAAGCCGTCGAAAAGGATGTGGGAGACCTCGCCCTGCCCGTCCTCGAAGATTCGGGCTGCGACGGCGCGGAGATGATCCGCGCGGGTGAGCTTTCGCCTGTTCAACAGCTCGTCTTCAAGCCGTGCCAACACAGTGATGAGCGCATCGCCATGGGGCAGCGGGGCGTCCAGAGAGGCAAGCAGGCGCTCCAGTTGAAACGAGCGCAGACCGGCGGCCGAAAGTTCATTCAGCAGATCCGAGAAGGCCGACTGGAAGCCGCGGAATCCGGCGACGTGCCGGAATTCGTTCGGTGGAGACCCGCTGAGCACGCGCCGAACCAGATATTGCAGCAGGATCGGCGAAATCGGTTCAAAGGAAGTCGGATAGGAGTTGACGAAGTGGTGGAGGGTAAGGATGAGGCCTTCCGGCAACGCGCCCAGCCGCCGGGTGAGCTCGTTGCGGAGGTGCTCCGCCATGGTGGCGGTCGGCGCCAGGAGACGCACGCCCGAGGAACCGCGCCGGATAACGTCGTGGAGCTGCTCGAGGATGAGTCGTGTCTTCCCCGACCCCGGGGGTCCGGTGAGCAGGAGCATTTACCGAAGACAGTATAGCGTTCGCATCGCGGGCAGTTCCGAAACTCCTATTGGATCAGTTGCGCGCGGAACGCGAACAGCCTGGCCTCCCGGTCATCGAAGACGCCGCTGGGGAACCCCGTCTTGAGGGCAAGCGCCCGGAGGAATTCGGCGCCCGTCCAATGCCGGCTGCTGGCGACCTGGGGCAAAAGAAGCCCGCTCAGCCGCTTCCCGGATTTCAGATAGCCGCCATCCACACCTGCTCGGAGGAGGGCACGATCAGCGAGCATTTTCATTGGGGAGAGGATCGAGATCTCAACGGCGATATCGCTTTCGTCGGACCGGATCGGCTCGAAGCGCCGGTCTTCGGAGGCGGCGGAGACGACCAGTTCGGGTACGAGCGCCGCAAGCGGCTGGTTGCTTGAGATGTGACCAACGCAGCCGCGCAGGTCATTGCCTCGGCGAAGCGTGACGAACGCCGCGCCGGGCCGTCCGAGGCGGGAAGAGCTTCGCTCGATCGGAAGCGGGTTCCGGCTTCCCGCCTTCTGATAGTTCTGCAAGGCGCAGCGGGCGGAGCGGAGAAGCTGGGCCTTCTCGTGTTCGTCGAGCTGGAAAGCCGACCAGGGGAAATAGCCTAGGGCGGCGTAGCTGACCGAGTGTGTATAGTCGCCGGTGATCTCGCCGGAGGTCTCGTAGTCGAGCGTCTGCTGGTAGCACTCATCGTCTCCCGGGAGCTGGCGCAGCGTCGCCAGCAGAAGGGCGATCGCTTCACGGCCGCAGACGGTGGCCGATTCCGCTCGCAAGGTTTGGGAGAAATAGCCGGCATCGATGCTGCTGGCGATTTCGATGAGGCCTTCATCGAGCTTGCGCAGTTCCAGCGAAGTATGCCGGTCGCAGGGGAACGGCACGTAGCGAAAGCCTGCGCCGTAGTGAGTGAAGTCCGACGAGGCGATCACAACAGCTCCGGCGGCGACGATGGTGGCGAGCGACCGAGCTGCACCCTCCCGTTCATCGGGTGTCAGTGACGAGACATAGACAGGCACGATGCGCGCCTCCGGACAGGCGTGCTGCAGCAACGGAAGTTGAATCTCCACGGAATGGTCGCAGAGCACGCTCTCGGGCTGGAGGCGGAACGAGGCTCCGGCGACCAGGGAACGGACAGCCTCCCGATCTACTGCGACCTCTCCGAATGGAGTCCTGTAGGCATCGATCTCGGGAATCCACGCTCCGGGGGGAGCGCCCTGGTGACTGAAGCCGAGCACGATCACTGTTCGCGGTTGCCGGCGAGCCAGGTGCCGGTAGGCAGCCGCAGCCACACGACCCGAGTAAGCCACCCCAGCGTGGGGAACCACGAAGCCGAGAGCGCCTTCCAGTAGCGGCCCGGGTGCCCGCCGGATCGATTCGTCGAATGCGCTTGCGATCAGCGTGCGAAGTCGGTGGGGATCATCCGGGTACCAGAATCCCGCGAAGGGTGAGTCATGAACTACAGCCGCGGGCATGACTGACCTCCACTTAACATTCTACCCCGGAGTCCGATTTTCTCTTGGTGGAATGAGGGGAGAACCGGGACGCTCAGCCTTCGAAGAGATCGAGCCCCATCTCTCCCGCCGCCGCGCGGACGCGTTGATCGGCCGTGGCCAGCGGGCAGTTTTCCCGCTTCGCCAGTTCCAGATAGGCCGCATCATAGAGTGTCAGCCCGCGTGCCCGAGCCAGCTCGACGATCTCATTGGCCGGTGCTGCCCACTCCACCCGCACCGGCAGTTTCTGGAGTCGCGGCAGCAGCCAGTTCGTCTTTGCCGCCGTCATGCGTCTCCGGCGCTCGGCGATCATCAGCACATTCCGTACCTCGTACCACCAGATAGCCGGCACGACGCCCTGGTCTTTATCCAACGCCTCGAATACTGACTCGGCATAGCGGCTGTCCTCGTCGTCGAAACACAGGGGCATTGTCGCCGAGCAATCGATCACCATGCGCATCAGCGACGTCCCTCGTCGCGCCATTTGCGGATATCTGCAGGCTTGGTCTTCGCAGCATTCCGCCGAAACTCCCGCAATTCGGCCAAGACATTCGCGACCTCCTCGGCCTCTCGCTTAACCGGAACAAGTGTCGCGACCGGTCGCCCCCGGCGAGTAATTGTGATCTCGGCACCCCGCTCGACTTCATCCAGCAACTGTGCCAGATTCGTCTTGGCCTCGAATGATCCAACCTTCCTCATGTGAACTAGTTTATCTAACTGGTTAGTCGGCTCCGATTTCGCCCCCCTCCCCGGGCTGCGTTAGCGTCCGGGCTTTGGTGAACCGGACTTCGCCTGGAATCCGGCTTGCGTGCAGAAGGCCGGCGTCATAGAATCCAGGCGTGTACACCGCAATCCGAACGATCCTCGCGGGCGTGGTTTTCCTTCTCGCGGCTGGAGCGGCTGAACGCAGCGTCGCGCCAACGTTCCTGTTTCGCCACCTTCCAAACATCGCCGCGCACGAATCCTCCGTGACAACGGAGTCCTGCCGTTACAAGCCTGTATTCGGGGAAGGCGATTCGGAGACTCGCATTGTCGGTGGAGTGGCGCGCTTTGGCGAGGTCACTATCGATCCGGGTGGCGCTTGCGCCTTGTTTCGCCATGATGCGGAAGAGCAGGTCTACATCGTGACGGAGGGCAGCCCGCTGGTGATTTACGATGGCGCGCGGCATCCGGCGGAGCCTCTGGACTACATGTATCTGCCGCCCGGAGTGGAGCACGGGCTCGCCAACGCTTCGGACAAGACGGCGCGCGTGTTGATCATGGGCTGGAAGATCCCGGACGGCGCGGAGGTCCAGATTCCGGACGAGCTTCTCCGCGACAACATCGAGAACGTCCCGCTCGAAGTGGTCGGGAATCATCCGCCGAGCTCGAAGTTCCGGTTATTGATGGGAACCACCGAGAGCAAGCGCGACCGGATCGCCGCCGCGCACGTACTCACCAGCCTCTTCGTGATGGAGTTCACGCCGGGCGGGACGAATTTTCCGCACCACCACCCAAATGAAGAAGAGTTCTACCTGTTGATGGAGGGTAAGGGCGAGATGGTCGCCGGAGGTGGGATGGACGGGATCGAAGGGCGCCATCCGGCGAAGGCCGGAGACGCTTATTTCTTCCGGCTCAACTGTACCGTGGGCTTCTATGCGTCGCCGGACGCGGGAGCGCCCAGGGCCCGGATCCTGGCCGCTCGCAGCAAGTACCCGCGATAATCCGGATACGGCAGGGCGGAGTCTTAGTCCGATTTCTCGCGCCGGATCCGGGCGCCGACGCTCCTGAGCTTTCCCTCGATGTTTTCGTAACCGCGGTCGATGTGGTAGATGCGGTCGACTTGAGTGGCGCCTTTCGCCACCAGACCCGCGAGGACTAGCGACGCGCTGGCGCGGAGGTCGGAAGCTATGACGGCGGCGCCGGTCAATGCCGACGGCCCGGCGACGATTGCCTGGCGTCCTTCAGTGCGAATGTTCGCGCCCATGCGGGTGAGTTCCAGGACATGCATGAAACGGTTTTCGAAGATGGTCTCGGTGATGAAGGATATGCCTTCGGCCTGGGTGGCGAGGGCCATGTACTGGGCTTGGAGATCGGTAGCGAAGCCGGGGTATTCTTCCGTGGTGACATCGACGGCGCGAAGCCGGCCGCCCGGCCGGATACGAATCGCATTCGGGCCGGCTTCCTCGATGTTCACACCAACTTTGCGCAGTTTTGCCAGCAGGGCGTCCGCGTGCAACGGGACGCAGTCCTTAACGAGCAGGTCGCCATTGGTCATGGCGGCGGCGGCCAGGAAAGTGCCGGTTTCAATGCGGTCGGGTATGATCGCGTGCTCGGCGCGGTGAAGCCCATTCACGCCCCTGACGCGGATACGCGACGTGCCGGCGCCTTCGATGTCGGCGCCCATCTTGGTGAGTAGCTCAGCGAGGTCGGCGACTTCCGGTTCGCGGGCGGCGTTGTCGAGCACGGTTTCACCGGAGGCCAAAACGGCGGCCATGAGCAGGTCTTCGGTACCGGTGACGGTAATCCGGTCGAAGTGGATGTGTGCCCCGCTCAGGCCATTAGGGGCGGTGGCCTCGATGTAGCCATGGGCCTGGTTGATCCGGGCGCCCAACTGCTCCAGCCCCGTCATGTGGAGATTGATGGGCCGCGTTCCAATGGCGCAGCCTCCGGGAAGAGAAACACGAGCCCGGCCGGTGCGCGCCACCAACGGTCCGAGAACGAGGCTGGACGCCCGCATCGTCTTGACGATTTCATAGGGCGCCTCTGGGTTCTGGATCTCCCCGGCGGTGATTCGCAGGCAACCTGCGTTGTCGTCCAGGACAGCCGCGCCGGTGTGCCGCAACAGCTTCGCCATCGTGTGGATATCGCGAACGCGC
>CAYLSS010000289.1:0-6042 GCA_964385765.1 uncultured Solibacteraceae bacterium | reverse complement strand
GGCTCACCAGGGCCCGGACGGCGCCATTACGGGGATCGAGCGCGACCACCGCGCCGCGGCGACCCTGCATCGCCAGTTCGGCGACAACCTGGAGATCGAGATCGATGGTGAGCTGGAGGTCCTTGCCGGGTACGGCTTCCTTGATTCCGATTAATTGACGCTCGCGGCCGCGGCTATCGACAACCACGCGCCGTTGGCCGTCGATGCCCATCAGCATGCTGTTGTACTGGCGTTCGACGCCCGCCTTGCCGATGACGTCGCCCTGCCGGTAGCGAACGAACTCCAGTTGGTTCAGTTCGGCCTCGCTCACCTCGCCGATGTAACCGACCACGTGTGCGGCCAGCCCGCTGCCCGGGTAGAGGCGCTTCTGGGCCTGAATGAGCTCCATCTCCGGAAATCCATCCGAGCCGGCGTGAGCCTCCACAAAGGCGATCTCTCCGGGAGTCAGTTCCTCCTTTATGATCACCGGCTCGTACTTCGGGTGCGTCCGGCTGAAACGCCGGACGCGTTCGGAGAGCTCGCTGTAGTCCAGGTTGAGCCCTTCGGAGACCGCACGCAGATGGTCTTCGGTGAGCTCCTCGCGGGAGAGCACCAGGCTGAAGGACGAACGATTATCGACAATGATCCGGCCATCGCAGTCGAGGATACGCCCGCGCGGAGCCAGGATCGGAAGGGCCTTGATGCGATTCTTCTCGGCGCGCTCGCTGTAGAATTCCGGGTTGCGCACCTGCAGGTCCCAAAAGCCGGAGAGCAGAAAAATGAATATGCCCACCATAAGGTACTGGAAGACCGTGATCTTGCCATGGGCGAAGCGAATGTCGTCCCTCAGCAAAGGCTTTTGCGGGATGCGTTGTCGGTCCCGGTCCCTGTTCAACATCTAGGCATACAATCCGGCTAGGACGTCTCTCTTAGTTTATCGAAGAGCTGGAACAATGCCACGGCAACAGCCGCATTCATGGTGCCCAGCAACACTGTCCGGACAAAACTGAAATCCACCGCGGTACCGAGCAGCGCTAGGCTCAGCACCCAGTAGAGAAACTGGTGAAAAAAGTAGAAGAACCAGGCCAGCAGGAAACGCGCGGCCGGATTGTCGACCTCGAATCGCAGCCCGGCGCCGGCGCCGAAATAGCCGACCAGCGTCTTAACGATTCCGCACAGGCCCAGCGGCTGGTGCGAGAGTGAGTCTTGTGCCAGACCGATCGCCGCGCCATACAGCAGGCCGGATACCGGTCCTCGCCGCATCATGGCGAAGTAGAGCGTCACCAGCAGAGGGAGCTCGAGATAGGCCAAATAAGCGAAGAAGAGAGGGACATAGACCTGGAACAGGATCGCCAGGAGCGGGGCGAGCACCAGCACCCACAGCGGATATTTCGAAGCTTTGCTGCACCCCCGGTCGAGTCGGGTAAGCGAACCGCCACGAAATGTCATGGTGACTCGCGCAGATTCGGAGAGGAAAAACGGGACTCCGAACGGGCGCCGGGAAACGGCGGAGAGCCATCGTTGAAATCGGGCGGAGGCTCACCGGGAAGCGACTCCCCATATACATGGTCTTGCGCTTCTCCAAGACGGCGATAATGCTTGAGCAGCCGGTCGGCATCGGTTCCACGGGCGTTGGAAGGAGCGGGGGAAGGCTCTTGTTCGGAGGGAGGAGCGGCGGAGATTTCCTCGCCGGCAATCCCGGAAGAAGGTGGCGGTAGCAACTCCCCCGGCGAGCTCTCGCCGGAGGGTATCGGCATGTGGACACCCTCGATCACTACCAATACCTCTTCAATGCCGTACTTGAGCCCAACGGGCTCGACGACGATCTTCTTTAAGGTGCTGCCTTCTTCCACACTGCGGACGATGCCAGCCGGCAACCCCCTTGGGAAAACCCTTTCATCCCCGGATGTATAGAACCATTCTCCCGGCTCAACTACCTGGTCATTGTCCACATAGTCCACGAAGCATAGGCCCTCGCCATCTCCTTTGAGAGTCCCTCGGACATGGTTGCGGTGCGAAATGACACCGGCCGCGAAGCTCGGATCCGTGATCAGCACAACCTGCGAAGCGGTGGGATAAGCAGCGCTCACGCGGCCGACAACGCCCTCCGCGGTGATGACGGCCATTCCCTTGGCCACCCCACTCCCCGATCCGCGGTCAATGAAGACCACGTAGGAGCCGGATCCTGTACCGGCGCCGATAACCCGTCCGGCAAGGGTCCGGGATGGGATGCGCTCGCGGAACTGTTGCAGCGCCCGCCCTCGTTCGGCGGTTCCCAACTCGGCTTGCAGGTGACGCACCTCAATCTTAAGTCCATCGCGCTCTCGCCGCAGTCGCGCATTCTCCTCCTGGGCGTCCATGAGAAGCACGTACTTATCGACGAGAGAACTCGCCCCGCGACGAACCGCTTCCACCACCCGGGCGACCGGGGTGATGGCTGTCACCGCCCACACGCGCACCAGCCGGATCTCACCCTGTGTCTTGACCTGATAGCCGAGCAGCACGACCTGCATCAGGATCACCAGTGCCAGTGTGCCGAGATTTCGGTATCGATGCGTCAGCAACTCCATGGCGGCCAAATGCAGGACTATTCGAGAGCGATCCTGGATAGCAGCTTCATTTCCGTTAGCATTCTACCGGTCCCGAGGGCCACGCATGCCAGCGGATCTTCCGCGATCGATACGGGAAGACCGGTTTCCTCACGGATCCGTTTGTCCAGGTTGCGGAGCAACGCCCCGCCTCCGGTCAGCACGATCCCGCGGTCGCTGATATCGGCGCTCAGTTCCGGCGGCGTCCTCTCGAGAGCGACACGGATGGCGTTCATCACGGTCGCAACACACTCGCCAAGAGCCTCCCGGATCTCGCTGTCGTCCACGGTGATGGTTCGCGGCACGCCCTCGATCAGATTGCGCCCCTTAATTTCCATAGTCAGAGGCTTGTCAAGTGGATAAGCGGAACCGATCTGGATCTTGATCTGCTCGGCTGTCCGCTCGCCGATCAACAGGTTGTACTTCCGCTTCAGATACTGCATGATCGCGTCGTCGATCTCGTTTCCGGCGACCCGCACCGAACGTGAGTAAACGATACCCGATAGCGAGATGACCGCGACGTCGGTGGTGCCACCACCAATATCCACGATCATGTTGCCCGACGGTTCGGTGATGGGCAGGCCGGCCCCGATGGCGGCCACCATCGCCTGTTCGACCAGGAAGACCTCGCTCGCCTTAGCGCGGTAGGCCGAGTCAATGACGGCACGCTTTTCCACCTGGGTGATCTCGCTCGGCACGCCGATGACAATCCGCGGGTGCACGAGCATCTTCCGCCCGTGGGCTTTTTGAATGAAGTAGTTGAGCATCCGCTCGGTGATCTTGAAGTCGGCGATGACACCGTCCTTCATGGGGCGGATCGCCACGATATTCCCGGGAGTACGGCCGAGCATCTCCTTCGCTTCGTGGCCGACCGCCTCGACCTCGCCGTTGTTCTTGTTGATAGCGACGATAGACGGCTCATCGACCACGATGCCCTGGTTCTTCGAGAAGACAAGTGTATTTGCGGTCCCCAGGTCGATGGCCAAATCCGAGGAGAACAGACTGAATAGCGAACGAAAATTCATTATGAAGCCCGAGTTGTCAACAGATCGGCGGCATCCAATAGGCCTGGCATAAGAAACACAATGTCCTTCCAGTCACTCTGACCCGATGACCGTGCCTATCAAGATACCGCCTTCGATCAGGACTGACAATTGTATGAAATAGAATCGTTTAGGGGAGTGCGCGATCCCTTCAAAGCGTAGCACAGGAGCCGAGTCGGGTTCAAGGGATCTGGTGAACAACCTCTTTCTTTTCAGTTCTGTAGCAGTTCGCCGGAAAGCTCCTCCGAACCCCCGCTTCCGCTCCGCTCTGCTAACCGGGCGGAGGCCCGTCCCGGATGCCGCGCAGGAACGCCGGATCGCGCCAATCCCATAGCCGATGAAGCGAGTCATTGAGTTCGACCGGGCTCGTGCTCCATTCGTAGCAAGCCCACTTTGTCGCGCCCTGCTGGTGAATCCAGAAACTGGCCAGGACGAGCACGCCGCCCGAGGCGGCCAGCCCGTAGCGCCGCACACGGACCCCGGCGAACGCCTTTTGCCATACAGGTATCAGGAACCAAACGATTGCCGGAACAATATCGGTCATGAAGCGCGGGCCGTAGCCGTGGCCGCCCCACCACGTTTCAAAGGTCGAGATCAGCAGCCAGTGCAGGACGAAGATGGCGCCGACAAATGGATTCAGCCGCCGTATGCGATGGTCATCCGAACGGGCCAGCGCCCCATAGATGGCCAGCACGGCAATCGGAACATAGACGAACAGACCCCGCGCGGGACTGACCAGGTTACCCGCCAGAGCCTCGCCCAACCGCGTATGCAGCGCCAGACCATCGGCATTTGCACGGGTCGGCAGGGAGTACGGCGCCAGCGACGTCCCATACACGTTGAGGTTGTAAACATCGAAGGCCAAAGCAACGGGAATCACGCCCATCAGGAAGCTCGCCAAGTATCGGCGGTAATAGACGGCGACGAAGACCGTGAATACCACCGCCGCGACGGCATTCGTCGGACGCATGAAGAAGCCGAGCGCGAGCGGCGCTCCAAGGAAGCGGATCAGTCGAGGATCCTTCCCGGCACGGACCGCAATCCACAAAGCCAGGGTCAGAATCAGCATCGAAGGGCCATGCTGCCAGAGGGCGCGGCTGGCCGTCGACCAGGCGGGGGTGCAGAAGGCCAAAATGCAGGTCATTGCGGCGGCGCCGGCACGGTCGAGGAACTCACGGGATAGAAGATAGAACAGCGCCGCCGTCAAGGCCACGATCAATGACGCGACCAGAATCTCGACTACCGCCGACGCCTCGATCAGCTTTCCCTCAAACAATGTCCGCAACGCCGGAGACGGAATCATCGGACCCAGCACATCGAACACAGGCTGTCCGGCCCACAGAGCAAAACGGAGGGCCGCGATCGCCGGCGCCGCCACGAACGGGACGGCCACCGGGTACCAGTGGTAGTAGCGGCCTCCGGCGCACTGCTCGGCTCTCTTGACCGGAAACACACGACGTCCGTTCGAAAAGACGCACTCAATTCCGTAGAACTGATCGGCGGCGAGAAGGTCCTCGTACTCGTTCAGATCGGTGTCGAACTCGCGGAGCACGCTCATGGACGTGTGAACGGTCCAGCGAGAGTCGAAGGGGGTGGCATTCGGGCTCAGGGCGTGTATCAGAAAGACGATGCCGGCGAGGGACAGAACGAACCACAGGTCACGGCGGTCAAACGGTGGGGCGGCAGCCGCGTTCATCTCGGATTGATTATATGCGTTGGTCGCGTGCGACTCGCGCGACCTCACAGCTCCTGTTCATCCCGTTTGAGCACGAGCTTCACGAAGCCGTAGAACTGGTGCACCACCCACTCGAGATGCCCCTGGTAGATATCCGGGTCATTCATGTCGGCGTGGGCGAGGAAGTTGTCGATCTCGTTGACCGTCCGCTCGAGAATCGGGTAGTGCCGGCGCATCTGGGCTTCGAAGCCTTCGTAATTCGGCCACTGCTCGGGCGAAAAGTTCTGGCGTACTTCCAGCCATAGCACGAGTTTCGACATCAGTTGGCAGGTGGGGATCTTTTCCACCCGCTGGGGCGTCGAACCCCGCAGCGCTTCCAACGCCTGATCGAGCAGCGGGATGCGGTAGGAGGTGCTGTCAATACCGCGCCGGTCGAGTTCCTGTCCAATCAGCCGCTGCTGGCCGACACTGGCTGCGAAGATGGCCAGACAGGAGTTCTGCTTCCCCTCGAAAGCCGGTGAGGCGTAGTCGCGGGCGTTCAGCCAGATGCGCGCCATTTCCCTGCCGATCACTGCCTCCTCGGCATGGGCCCACTCCTCGGCCCTGCCCATGTTCAGCAGGACGAGGTGCAGGCTCGTTCCATCCTGTATGGGCTGGCTGATCGTCATGGCGTGGCTTTTCACGAATTCTTTCAAGAAGCTCTCGTTTCTGAGGTATTGCACCAGCAGAGGCCGCTGCTCGGCGTCCTTCGGCAGGT
>CAYLSS010000288.1:0-6072 GCA_964385765.1 uncultured Solibacteraceae bacterium | reverse complement strand
CCCCGCGGCTGACCGAATTCGATCCACTTCGAGTAGGCGAAGAACTCCGGCCGACCGTGCTTGGAGAGGCCCCTCGGCCCGCAGAGGCGGTCCCGCTGTTTCCTCTGGCAGCCGAGACCGCGGAAGAACTTCTCCGTGTCCCAGACGTGGACCCGCCCCGGAGAAGTCGTTCCACGCCGCGCTGCTGCTCGGAGAATGGAACCCGCTCCACACGGGAGGCTGTACGCCGCGTGTAGAAGTTGTTCCTGGTTGGCGACGCCGGACGGGCCACGCCGCCACTGCTTCGACTCGCCAACCTCACGCTCTCGGCGCGAGGGACCACCGGGACCTGCCCGCGCACCAGGTTCGCCTGACGAAGTCTGGCCTGGCTTCCATCATGAACATTCCGCACACGACCGCGGCCGAAACCCTCGCCGTCAACGGCAGTGACCGCATTGCGCACCCGCGCATTGCGATACACATTAGTAATATTCACGTTGTTAACGACGTGGACGTGGTTGTTGACGATGGTCGTGTTTCGGAAGCCCCGGTAGTAGTGGTGCCCGTACCAGCGGTGGTAGCGCTCATAAGGAGCGAGCGGCACCCAGCCAACATGCCCAAACCCAACGCCTACGCCGATGTGAACTCCGCCGCCGCCCCAGCCGAAGAAGGCGACCAGCGCCGGACTCCAGTAGTGTCGCCGGAAAGCCCCCGGCCACCAGCACCAGCGGGAGCCGCTGTAAAACCATCGACCGTAGTGGTATGGAGCCCAGCCCCACCGGTCGTAGCTCACCCAACTCCAGCCATACCAGTCGATCCAGGCCCACTTGCCATGCCGGTAGGGAGCCCAGCCCGGTGCCACCCGCGGAGCCCACACCCAGCCATAGGGCGCCACATGGACCCATTCGCCGTATCCATCCAGATCTTCCACGCCATAGACACTGCGGTGAACATAGCGGTACGAGCCCGTCCTCCTCAGTTCCTTATCGCGGTGCTTGTTCCATTCGTCCCATTCGTCTTTCGGGAGAGCAGCGACTATCTGATACTCCGGCGAGTCGATTGGCCCCCGGACCACCATCGTGCGATTTTCGCGCAGGTATTCGACGCCGGCCGGCGTATAGATCTCGGCTTCTCCCTCGCGCACAGTGACTTCAGTTGTGCCGTCCGGCCGCACGGAGATCCGGTAGCGCCCTTCCTCTATCGGGCGAACCGAGACATTCGGTGTACTCAGGTCGATGTCCGCCGAGTGATCGCGGAGGACGCTGAAGGTGACGGTGCCCCGCGCGAGCTGCATCTGATAGCGCTCGTACTCGAGCTCGGAAAAGCGTACTTCGGAGTTGGCCGCGACACGGATCATGTTGGCCCAATCCAACTGCACCTCGCCCCGTGATCCGGCGCCCACGAAGAGACTGTCGCCGACCACGAGCGGCGCATTGACTGCCGCTGCGATCCAATCGCCGGTGTCTCCCCGCCGCAGGGAGACATCCCCGTTGATCACACTGATACGGGCGACCCCACGACCGGGCTCCTCTGCGGCTTGAGCCATCGCGTGAGCCGGTGCCAACAGCGCGATGAGCGGAATCGATAACAACCAGCGTGCTCGAATCATGTCGCCCTTCCTTTCCGCAAGACTTCCCTGCAGTTGATTCTCCAAACTCCGCACGTAATTCAAAAGTAACAAAATCCATCGATCTCGCTCCGCTCGCGCACCGGTTGAAATCCACCAGCACGGCTTGAATCCACCGCCACCCACGCGCTGGATGGACTTTCTGAATCCTGTGCTTCTCCAGCGCATCTACCGGTGGTAGAATATGAACCGTAGTTAAGTTCTGGAGCAAATCTACTGTTACATTCGAGGGAAACGTGGCAAACATCGCCTGGGTTCTGATATTTGCGGGTGTCGTGATCCTTGCCACTATGGCGCCCGGCTGGGGTCTTAGGAGTCGATGGGTGATTTGGCGAAGGCTCCGCCGGAGGCGTCTGCTCGAAGATGCATTGAAACACTTGTTGTCTCTTTCCCACCGCGGTCAATCCGGAAGCGCCGAATCGCTCGGCGGCGCCTTGAACTTGAGCCAATCCGAGGTGATCCAACTCCTGCAGCGCATGGAGAGCCGCGGCGTTGTCCGCTCCGCAGGCGGGATCGTGGAACTGACGCCGGAAGGCGAGCGCTGGGCATTGCAGGTGGTGCGAGCCCATCGGCTGTGGGAAAGGTATCTTGCCGACGAAGCGGGCATGCCGCTGGCGCATCTGCACGACGCAGCCGAGCGGGCCGAGCACAATTTTAGCGTGGAGAATCTCGACGCTCTCGAAGCACATCTCGGGCACCCGACACGCGATCCGCACGGCGATCCGATTCCGGATCGGGACGGGAGCGTTGCCAGTCTCGGAGCGACGCCTCTAACTGATTGGAAAACAGATGGTAAGGCTTACATAGTTCATATTGAAGATGAACCCGATGTGGTGTTTCGCCAGCTTGTTGCTCTCGGTTTGAACCCGGGAGACCCGATTCGGGTCCTCGAGCGCAGTCAGCACCACATAGCCGTGGCCCACGGCGACAGCGAACACCGCCTGGCTCCTGTCGTGGCCGCGAATATACACGTTCGGGCGGCGGCGCTGGCTCCTTTAAAGCCGGCTGACGCCATCTCGCTTTCGAAACTGCCGGATGGAGCCGAGGCCGAGGTCGTGGCCATCGATCCGAGTTTCCGCGGCTTCGCTCGCCGGCGCCTGCTCGACCTCGGCCTGACGCCGTCCGCTTTGGTTCGGGCGGAGTTGGGAAATGCCTTCGGCGACCCGCGCGCCTACCGGGTGCGCGGAACGCTGATCGCATTGCGCGAGGACCAGGCGCGCCTGGTTTGGGTTCGCCTGAGAAAACCGCAAGAGGAACATCATGCCGCATAAAACCCGACCCCTCGCTGGACACGACTGCTCCAGTTGCCCGGCTGGCGGCCAGCTCGACCAGATGGGCATCCGGCTCTCTAAGTATGACTTCCTGGTCGCCTTGGCCGGCAATCCGAACACGGGAAAGTCTTCTGTTTTCAATGCGCTCACCGGACTGCGGCAGCACGTCGGGAATTGGCCCGGCAAGACTGTCACGCGCGCCGAAGGCGGCTTCGCGTTCAATGGGGTGAACTACAAGTTGGTGGATCTGCCGGGAACCTATTCACTTCTGTCCACTTCTCAGGATGAGGAGATCGCGCGCAATTTCATTCTCTTCGGACAACCCAACTGCACAGTCGTGGTCATGGACGCCACCGCGCTCGAGCGAAACCTGAATCTGGCCATGCAGGTGATTGAGATCACCGATAAGGTGGTTCTCTGTGTCAATTTGATGGATGAGGCCGAGCGCAAAGGCCTCGTGGTGGACGTGCGGACGCTGTCGCGTGAGATGGGCGTTCCGGCTGTCGGGACCGTGGCTCGGACCAAGAAAGGGCTGCATGAGCTCGTACGAACAATCGCGGGTGTCATCGACGGAGAGATTCGCACGTCGCCTCCGCGTCGAATGCGGGACAGCGAGCTCGAAAGGGCCGTGGACGAACTCGTCCCGATGATCGAGGATCTGGCCCCTGGCCTGCCCAGCGCCCGGTGGGTAGCCTACCGGTTGCTTGATGGCGATCATCGGATTCGGCAAGCCTTGCTCAGCGGCGAGTTGTCCGAACTTGCCGGCCAGCAGTTGGAACCTCCTGAAAGAAAAGGACAGTTGATTGCCCTGGAGGGCGCCCAGTAATGGCTGTTGGTTCCCCTGTAACCGCGGAACGCATCCTGGCGCAGGCTGATGAGCTGCGGCGGAAGCTTGGCGACGCCTTCCGGGACGAGATGGTGGGAGAGCTTTACGCCGAATCGCAGCGCATTGCCGGCAGGGCCGTGCAGCATCCGGATCAACCGACATGGAACCTCGATCGGAAGATCGACCGGCTGGTGACATCTCCCGTATTCGGGCTGCCGCTGATGCTGCTCATCCTGTCAGTCGTCTTCTGGCTCACCATTGTGGGATCGAACTACCCGTCGCAGGCATTGGCCCAGTTCTTCTTCTGGTTGGAGGGCCTCGCTTCGGCCCAGTTCGATGCCTGGGGGATGCCGTGGTGGTTTACGGGATTCATCTGGCACGGCGTGTACCGGGGCCTGGCATGGGTGGTCAGCGTGATGCTCCCGCCGATGGCGATCTTCTTCCCAATGTTCACGATCCTCGAAGATTTGGGCTATCTCCCCCGAGTCGCATTTAACTTGGATTGGCTCTTCCGAAAGGCCGGCGCCCACGGCAAGCAGTCCCTCACGATGGCCATGGGATTCGGCTGTAACGCCGCCGGCGTCATCGCGACGCGGGTCATCGATTCGCCTCGCGAACGGCTCATCGCGATCCTCACCAACAACTTCGTCCCATGCAATGGCCGCTTCCCTACCCTGATCATGCTGGCGACGATCTTCGTGGCCGCTTCGTTTCCGCCCGCCTTCGCCTCGGTGGCCGCGGCCGGCGCCGTGGTCGGCATCGTCCTGGTTGGCGTCGCCTTCACACTCCTGGTTTCCTGGGGCCTGGCGCGGACGGTGCTGCGTGGCGAAGCATCGGCGTTCACGCTCGAGCTGCCGCCCTACCGCCGTCCCAGCGTTCTGCGCATCCTCTACACTTCGCTCATTGACCGCACCGTATTCGTGCTGCTCAGGGCGATCATGACGGCGGCTCCGGCCGGTGCTGTCATCTGGATCCTCGGCAACATCAACATGGGCGGGGAGAGCCTGGCGACAAAGACGGCCAGCGCTCTGAACCCGCTGGGCCACGCCATCGGCCTGGACGGTGTCATCCTGCTCGCCTACATCATCGCGATACCGGCTAACGAGATCGTCGTTCCGACAATGCTGATGGTCTATATGGGGGTGGGCACGATGACCGAGCTCGACTCGTTAGAGCAACTCCGGACCCTTCTGGTCGATCAGCACGGTTGGACCCTGTTGACGGCAGTCTGCCTCATGCTCTTCTCCCTGCTTCACAACCCCTGCGCGACCACGATCCTGACCATCTGGAAAGAGACCCGGAGCCGCCGGTGGACGCTTGTTGGAGCGCTCATGCCGCTACTCATCGCTTTCGTCGTCACATTCCTGGTAGCGTCCATCGCCCGTTCTTTCGGCTAGTGGTTCCTCACCCACAGCCAGGACAGATCGTCACACGGCCACTCGCCGGCGGCTGCGCCTGCTGCACTTTCGCTGGCGTTCTCCCAGCCTTCGTGCCGGCACGGGAGCCGGCCGAACGGTTGGGGCAATGTGTCCCGGCTGCGTGTCACGGCGCTACAAGACCGATCGGATCGGAACCATCCAGAACTATGGATCTCCATTTTGAATCAACGCATTACGTGCCGGAGCCGGACGGGGGGCGGAGTGGTATCCCGGATGCTGTGGAAAAATCAGAATAGGACGATCATGCGAACTGTATCCCTGATCGCGGGGTTTCTGCTGGCTCTGGCTCCGGCAATCGGCGCCACGCTCGAGAAACTCTCGCTCGAAGAGATGATCGAAAAGTCGACTTCGATCGTGAGAGCGAAAGTCGTCGGGGAGAGAACCGAGCAGCGCGGACAGATCATCTACAGATTCACGAACATCGAAGTCCTCGAGCAGCTTAAGGGCCCGAACGCGTCCATGGTAGAGGTGGCCTTGCCGGGCGGGACCCTAGGTGGTCTTCGCCAGGAATTCTCAGGCGTGCCGGAGCTGCGAAGCGGGGTGGAGTACGTGTTGTTCTTGTGGGAAGGCAAGAACGGCATCACGCACGTGATCGGCCTCTCCCAGGGTGTTTTCACCATTGAAGTGAACGACTCGGGCAAGTTGGTGGTTCATCGGGAGGCGAGCGGTGAAGTCATGCTCGATCCAACAACCGGCCAGCCCATGCAGGACCGGTCACTCACGCTGGAGTTCGGAGAGTTGCGTGATCAGGTACGAATCACGCTCAACGCTGCCAGGCGGTAAGGGTCAGGGAACAAGCTAATGCGCCATCTAATGAGACGAGCCGCGACGATGATCAGTCTTGGACTGGTTGTGGTTGCGATGGCGCCAGCCTACTATCATTTTGTCCGCTTCCAGTCCTTCGGCCCGCCTTTTGTGCCTGTCTATGAC
>CAYLSS010000287.1:0-6079 GCA_964385765.1 uncultured Solibacteraceae bacterium | reverse complement strand
GTATCCAAAGAGGCCTGGGCCATGTGGGTCGAGCACATGAAAATGATCATGAACGAGTATCGCCTCAATCTTGGCACCCAACAGGCGCAGGAATTCCTGCTGAAGCAGATGGAAGAATTCTTTTTTGGCGAAGGCTCCGAGCTTCCGCCCGACTACGTCCCGGAATCCCGATAGTCCGGCCCATTCCAGTCGCCCCGCGCGCTCATTCTACTCGTCGATGAAACGTTCGCTCTTGGCGAAGTACAGCTCAGTGGCTCGCTCCAGTTCGGCCTTGGTCATTCGAACCGGACGCTTTTCATACTCACTGATCGAGAGCAGGATGTTACAGATATCGGCCGGGTAGCAGGCCCGAAGCTCCGTCCGTCCATCTTTGAGGCAAAGCTTCCGAAGGTATTCCGCACTGTCTGGCTCGGTAGGCACCCGCTTCGATGTCACCACTCTCTGGAAGATCTGATCAAAGGTCTGTATACCGACTGCCTCCACGTAGATCTTATTGTGGATCCGGCGCAGGAACGCCTCGTCAGCCAGATCATCGGGATCGAGGTTGGTTGAGAAGACAACCATCAGCTCGAATGGGATCTGGAACTTGACGCCGTAGCGAAGGGTCAGATAGTCGACCCGGCGATCCAGAGGCACGATCCAGCGGTTGAGGAGATCGCGCGGGGACATCAACTGGCGCCCAAAGTCGTCGATGATGAAGATGCCGTTGTTGGCCTTCATCTGCAAGGGCGCGGCATAGATGCCCGAGACATCGTCCAGGCGCAATTCGACCATGCTCGGCACCAGCTCGCCGCCGACCACGATGCACGGCCGCCGGCAGAAGACCCATCGCGGATCGATGCTCGGATCATCCAACTCCAGCTTGTGATGAACCACCGGGTCATACAAGCTGATGATTTGGTTGTCGACTTCCACGGCATAGGGAATCAGCACCGCGTCCTGGTACACCCGCAGCATGCGCTCGGCGATGCTCGTCTTTCCGTTGCCGGAGGGCCCGTAGACGAAGATGGAGCTTTGCGAAATCAGTGCGGGCCCCAGTTGATCCAGTAGCCGGTCTGTGACCACAAGGTCCGAAAGCGCCGCCCGTAGCGCCTTTCGATCCACATCGACCCGGGCAACCTGCGCTCGGGTGGCCGCATGATAGTCGTCGAGTGAGACGGGCGCCGCGCCCGCATACTGGGAGATCTGGAATCGATCCGTCGCCAGTTCTTTCCCGGCCTGCGAAAGCACGAACTGGTAGTCATTGCCCACCATGCCTTTTACCTCGAGCAATCGCTGGTTGCGCAGGTGACGGAAGGCGTGGTCGATGATCGGCACCGAGAGGCGAAGACTTTTGCTCAGCCCCTGCAGGCTGCTGAATCCATCGAGCAGCAGCCGTCTCAACACCAGGTCGAACACGATGGATTCGGAGAGGTGGAGTTCCTCCATCGATTGAGGTACTGCCGGAGCGAAACTGGAGCTAACGCCGGTCAAAGTGGACATAGGTGAATTACGTTCCTCAGCTCTTCATCGACAGTTCGACAGCCAGGGTTTATCTCCCGGGCGGATTCTTGCGAGTCTTTTCCACGTCCCAACCCGTCGAACCGTCAAGGATTGTAGTGCGATATCTGCGTCTTATCCTTGGAGTTGCGATGGTTGCGGGGCTCGTCGCGATTGGGCCCGCTGCCGCTCAGCACCTCGGGCAGGATGACGGAAACTGGTACCGCCGTGCCAGGCAGGCCGAAAAATCCGGCAACCTCGCGGACGCCTACCTCTATTACTCTCGGGCCGCCGTGCAAGGCGGCCCGCGGCAATCCGACGCTTGGCTCCGGAGCCTCGCGATCCGTCCCGAAGCGCTCCGGGAGCTAAAGCCCCTCCCGGAGCCGGGCAGTCTGGGCGCCGGCGCCGGCAGTGAGCCGGTCGACGAGTTGCTCGGCCGCATAGCCCTGGAAGACATGATAGAGGCGCGGCGGCTGCTGCCCCCGCTCGAGCTCGAAGCCAATGACGCCGAAATCACTCGTGATCTGGACGGCGATGCCCGCGAACTCTACGAACAGGTTGCTCCCGAATTCGGCCTCGACGTTGTCTTTGACGGTGACTTCCAACCTGGCGAGCGAATCCGGCTTCGCCTCGAGGATGCCGATTTTCGGACAGCTCTCCGCATCCTTGGCGCGGCCACCGCCACATTCCATGTTCCGGTCAGTGAGAAGCTTTTCCTGGTTGCCGGTGACACAACCCAGAAGAGACAGGATCTCGAGCAAAACATGGCCGTTGTCGTCCCGATTCCGGAAACCGTCTCCGTAGAGGAAGCTCAGGAGTCAGCCCGAGCCATCCAGCAAACCATGGAAATCCAGAAGCTGGTGGTCGATTCCCAGCGTCGCCTGGTTCTGATGCGGGACCGTGTTTCCAAGGTCCGTCCGGCCCAAGCGCTCCTCGAGAGCCTGATGAACCACCGGCCCGAGGTGGTTGTGGATGTCGAGTTTCTGGAACTGCTCGATAACCGCACGCTTCGCTATGGCCTGGGATTGCCGACTTCGTTCCCTGTCTCCTTCCTGGGACTCGGCACATCCGGCGTCATCCCCTTGGCTGGACCCATCTCCATTGGGATGTTCAGCCTCACCATCGGCAGCGCCGAGTTGCTCGCCAGCATGTCGCGGAATTCGAGCCGGACGCTGTTCAGCGGAGAACTGCGGTCGGTCAGCGGGCAGCCGGCAACGCTAAAGGTCGGCGATCGGTTCCCGATACAGCTTAATGCCTTCATCGGAGAGACGGGAGATAGTGATCAGGTCTTCGTTCCCCCGCCTCAGGTCAGCTTCGAGGACCTCGGCCTGGTGTTGGAGGTCACCCCGTATGTACACGGGAACGAAGAGGTCACCCTGGAAGTCAATGCCGAGTTCAAGGTGCTGGCCGGGACTGCCCTCAACGGGATACCCGTGATTGCCAACCGCACCTTTGAGTCCGCGACTCGGATGAAGTCCGACCAATGGGCCATCATGTCCGGCCTGATGCGCACTCGGGAAGCCTATGCGGCTACAGGACTTGCGGGCCTTTCTCAGATCCCCTACATCGGCGCTTTGTTTCGGACCACCACCAGGGAATCGGAGGAAGCGGCCACACTGGTGGTCCTGAAGCCCAGCATCGTTCGCGCGCCGATGCCGGTCCCCCTGGGGAACGGCATCTGGACGGGTACCGAGACGAAGCCCGGAATCTGAGGGCGAAGTGGGTTTGGGCCAGACTCTCTGCTATCCTCTCTCCGTATGGCCCGTTCAAAGATGCTCGATGAGATCCACCAACAGCCAGCGGCGATGGAGAAGACGCTCAAGGGAGCGCTTCGTGACCTGGAGCGGCTGCGGAAACGGGTCGAAAGGCAGCGGCCGCGCATGGTGGTCCTGGCAGCCCGTGGAACCTCGGACAATGCAGCCCTCTTTGGCCGCTACCTGCTAGAAATCACTACCGGTATCCCGGTTTCGCTGGCAGCCCCTTCGATTTGCACCGTTTATGACGCCAACGTCGATTTCTCCGGTGCGCTGGTTGTCGCGATCTCGCAGTCCGGCGAATCCACCGATACTAATATGGTGCTCGAACGGGCGCGCGAGCAAGGCGCCCTGACCGTCGGTATCACCAACTCCGCTTCGAGTACGCTGGCCAAGCTCCCTGAGCACCGCTTCCTGGTCCGGGCGGGAAAAGAGAAGAGCGTCGCCGCCACCAAAACCTATACGGGTCAACTTATGATGCTTTACCTGTTGGCCCGGGCCCTGGGCGCCCCCATTCCACTCGACAGCCTCGAGCGACTCCCGGGTTGGGCCGACCAAGCGCTGCGCCTCGAACCCGAAGTCGCCGCGCGCGCCGAGCGTTACCGATTTATGGGGATGACGGCCGTGGTTGGACGGGGCCTGAACTATGCCAACGCCTTCGAATTCTCTTTGAAGCTGATGGAGACCTGCTACGTGGTCGCCGAACGCTTCTCATCGGCCGACTTCCTGCACGGTCCTATCGCAATGGTCGAGCAATCATTCCCCGTCTTCCTGTTCGCCCCAGCCGGTCCCGTATGGCCCTCAATTCGAGCGATGCTCGGCAAACTCGGCGAACTGGGCGCCGAGAGACTCGTCATCGCCGACCGTGGGAATCCAGAAGCAACGCGCATGGGAGACCGGTCCCTGATCCTGCCGATCGATCTCGATGCCGGGAACGGGCTTCCGCAAGATGTCTATTCACCGATTCCGTACATTATCCCGGCACAGTTGATGGCAGCGTATCTGGCCGAGGAGAAAGGGCTGGATCCCGATAATCCGCGGACCCTGAAGAAAGTGACGCAGACTCTTTAGCCGATGGGGAGGTTCAGCCGCCGTAGCGGTCGGACATCCGTTCCGCCCAGCGGGTGTAGCGAAGCAAACTTCGGCGTTCACCCCACACAAACCGAAAGAAGTCCTTGCATCCGATCCTCTCGGCGGGAACGCCGGAATAGGTCTCGATTCGCCAGCGAAGATAGGGGCTCCGCCAAGGCATCAGGCGATACCCTCGAGTGAGCCGCCAAAGTGTTCTGATCACTGGATCGCTGGCGTGGCTCTCGAAATCTGCGAGGACTCGGACGCCATCCCCGGAGAGGCATAGTAGCCCGAGCGCGTGCGCGCCTGAGGTCTCCGCTTCCCATCTACCTCCACCTGTACCCGGCGGTAGGTGCCGTCGAGTTCGGGATTTGATGGTGAATAGCCGATCACGTACTGATTGCGGATGTCATGGGCTACCTGTTGGGCGATAGCCTCGACTTCGGAGAGCATTTCAGGATAGTACGCCAGCCCACCCGAAGCCTCGGTAAGCGCATCCAGTGCCCGCATGGCCTTCTTTCGCTCGCGCCGCTGCTCCTCGTTCAGGAGTCCGATTGAGTACAGCAAGACTTCGGACTGTTGCGCCTTGTGGACGAGTTTCTCGAGTGTTGTTCCACTGGTGTTGTCGTTGCCGTCGGTCACTACCAGCAGTACCTTCTTATCCTTCTTACCATGCTCCAAAAGGTGATCGATCGACATGCTCAGAGCATCCCTCATCGCCGTACCGCCGCGCGAGTCGATCCGCGTGAGCCCTTCTTCCAGCTTGCTGATATCGTTGGTGAAATCGGCGTCCAGATAAGCCTCGTCGTTGAAGTTCACGATGAAAACCTCGTCCTGCGGGTTCGACTCTTCAACGAGTGTCAGCGCGGCCGACTCCACCTTCTGCCGTTTGTCGCGCATGCTCCCGCTATTGTCCACGATGACACCCATCGACACGGGAACGTCCTCTCGATGGAAGAGCTTGATTTCCTGCTTTTCGTTGTTTTCGTAAACGGTGAAGGCCGATTGGGGCAGATCGGTTACTAGGTTTCCCTTCTTATCCACGACACTGGCGTGGAGCACAACCAACCGTGTGTCGGCACGGAAAGTCGCTCCCGTATCCACCTGCGAAAACGCCTGAACAGAAAGAAATTGCAGGCCGATCGCCACTGCAACCATGGCCGTTAGTTTAGTGCGAAGGTGCATAGTATCCGGTTCGATAGGCTGCTCGCAGGGGCGGCAACCCGCGAGGTTGAACAAGCTTGACCTTCACGCGGCGGTATTTGCCGTCGCGTGCCTCGTTGGTGGGGACGTAGCCAAGAACGTACTGGTTCCGGAGCTCGATCCCGATTTTCGCCGCGATATCCGGCAGCTCGTTGACATTCTCGACGGGAAAGTGCCGGCCGCCGGTCTGTTCGGCCAACTCACTGAGCAGGCTTGGTCCAGCCAATTCCTCGGCGGTGCGGCTGCGAGCGTGGGTCGGCTCGAATATCCCGATCGCGTAGACCTGAATATCGGCTTCCCGTACGAGGTTTTTGATCTCGCTTCGTGTGTAGCGGCTCGAGTTGTCGCCGCCATCGGACAAGACCAGGATCGCCTTGCGCGGGTTTTGCGCCTTCTTCATCTGCGCCATGGCCATGTAGAGAGCATCCAGAAGCGCCGTTCGGCCCTTTGACTCCGAGAATGCGAGCCGGTTCTGAATTTCCTCCGTCTCGCGGGTGAATTCCATCATCATTCGCGGGCGGTCATTGAACTGAATCAGGAAGAATTCGTCTTCCGGATTTGCCGTCTTGAAG
>CAYLSS010000286.1:0-6088 GCA_964385765.1 uncultured Solibacteraceae bacterium | reverse complement strand
CGACCATCCCCGGCACAAGTGGTGTGGCACTTCCATAGCCCTGGTCGGGGTGTGGAGTAGGTGTCCATAATCCAGGCCATGGTCTGCTCATTGGTATTCATGTCCGGCGCGGGCACATCGCGTTCCGGGCCGATCGATTCGAGGATCTCGGCGGTGTAGCGCCGCGTGATCCGCTCGATCTCACTGTCGGACAGATACGCCGGATCGCAGATCACGCCCCCCTTGGCGCCGCCGAACGGAATGTTCACCACGGCGCACTTCCAGGTCATCCAGGCCGCCAATGCCCGAACCTCGTCCAGCGTGACATCGGGGGCGAACCGGATCCCTCCCTTCCCCGGCCCGCGCGCGATCGAGTGCTGCACGCGGTAACCGGTGAAGACCTCCAGCCGGCCGTCATCCAGTTGGATCGGGATATGCACCGTCAGCTCCCGGGACGGAGTGCGCAGTATCTTCCGCAGCCCATCGTCGAGTCCGAGCCGGCCGGCGGCCTCGTCAAATCGTGCTTCGGCGGCGAGCCAGGGATTGAATTCGCGTTGGATCGGGGAGGCGAGATCAGCGGCCAATGGGTAGAACCTCCGGCATCCATTATGTTCGCTGGCGCACACTCGACGCAAAGCACTGCCTGAGCCCGCATCTCCTGCGCCCGACACAAGAACCTCTTTTGCAGTACTGCAGACTCAATGAGACCCTCGGACCGCAATATTTGTTGGCATCGTTCTATCGGCGTTGCAGAATCGGCCCCCGACCTGGACGTCCGCCTTATTGGGTGTACTCGATCAAAACGTCGATTCGCTCCAGCGATTCATCGAACGGTAGCACCACACCGCTCTCTAGCGCATCAACCGGCAGCGGGTCGGGGGAGAACACGACCTCCAGGCGACGCTCTGCGCCACTCGGGTGAGGCGCCAGGCCGCCGGCGGGGGGGGCGTGCAACGCCGTGCCGGGCTGGGCTTCGCCGGTGAAGATCAGGCGCCAGGCGCCGTCAGAGCTCTGTTCGCGGACGTAGACGTAGCCCGCCTCCGGGGCGTGAACTCGCAGGCGGAGGACGGCGGTCGGGTCGACGCGGGTTCCGGAACGTACTTCGACGAAAGTCCCTTCCGGCGATCGGCGCTCGACGGTTACGGTCAGGCCAATCGCGGAGCGAAGGCCGAAGGCTAGCGGGGAGGCCGGAGCGGGGACGGCGACGGCGGTCGGGGTGCGGCGCTGCGCCTCGGCGGATACCGCAAGCGCCCGTGCGCGACGCTGCTCGGCCTCTTCCTTGGCCCGCACCCGGGACTCGTCAGCATCGGCGAGCGATTGCCCGGCTTTGTGCTCGCCCACCTCGCCTGAAGCTTCCGGCGTGGGGGCCGCGGAGGCCCCCTCCCGCGGAGGCGCCTGGCGGCCGGGCGCTTCACGCTCTTCTTCGTCGCGCTCTGCCGCCCGGTCGCGGCGCGACATCAACGCCATCGCCGGCTCTGGCTCGGCCCCCTCGGTCGCTCCGCCCTCCCGAGACCCGACGCCGGCTTCTTCCGGCGGGGCAGCGGACTCCCAACGCGCAGTCGGCTCCGAGGCGGGCGCATCCGGATTCCTCGTCATCGCAACCTCTGTCGCCGGCTGTTCGGGCTGCAGCACGACGACCAATGCCACGGCCAGAGTGACGACGGCGCCGGCCAGCGCCAGCGGTAGCGGTCGCTTCCACCAGGCCCGCAACTTCTCGCCGAGCGAAGCATCAGTATCCGCCAACGCAGCCGACAGCTCGCGCCGGTAGGCCGGGTCGTCCAGCAGTTCGCGCAGGGCCTCCTCGTCCGCCAGCGCGTCGAATAGCTTCTGGTCATCGAGCGCGGCGGCGAACAGCTCTTTCCGCTCGGCATCGCTGAGCGTACCGGTGGCGTATCCTCCGACCAGCTTACGGATTTCGTCGCGCTTCATCGGTTCGCCTCCCACGCCCCGCCGAGCTGCTTCCGGCAGCGGAAATCCCATGTGTAGATCGTATTGATCGAGCCGGCGTCCAGAATCTCCTGGATCTCGGCGAAGGTCTTGCCTTCCAGCTTGAGCCGGAACAGTGCACGGCACCGGCCCTCGAGCTTCAACATCGCCGCCCGCAACCGCTCTCTTTGCTCGGCAAGCTGCGCGCTCCGCTCGGGATCCTCTTTCGGATCGGACAGAGGCGCCTCGTCGAGCGCCACCTGTTTCTGCTCGCCGCGACGCGCGGATTTGCGCTGCCGGCCGAGCATCTTGAAACGCAAAATCTGAAAACTCAACGGCGCCAGCTCTTCGAGCGACTCCACGTTCGGATACTTCCGCTCAAGCAGCATCAGAACGTCCTGGACCAAGTCCTCGGCAACGTCCCTCTGCATACGAGATGCCGCGTAGGCAAGAATCCTTTCCCGCAGCTTGCCGAGAATCTCGTCGCGGCCGGCCGCGCCAGCCGAGGAACCAGCCGTGGAGGGTTGCGTCATGGCTTTCTGGCCACCAGCCGCGCCAATGGAACCGGCTCCACCGGTCCCCAGTCGGCCCGCGCCCGGACCTCCTCGTGCCGCAGCACCTCGAGGTCCGCGAACCGTTCTTTCAGTTCTCCGGGATGGGGCATGCCGATGGCGCCGAGCGTCACCCAAAGGTCCGTCTCTTCTCCGGACATCAAATGCTCGTAGACGAGCAAGCCACCGGACTTCAAAGAGTTCACGATCCGCGCGACCAGCCGCTCCTTGAGAGGCACAAAGCCATATACCATGACCACCAGATCCCATGCCTTTCGCCCATAGTCAAAGCTGTCGTAGCCGGCCAACACCGTGGCGACCAGCACGCCGGCACGCTCGGCGTTGGCTTCCGCCACCCGCAAGCCGACGTCGGAAGCGCCAAAGCCGGTCACGTCCCAACCTTGCTTGGCCAGGTACACGGCGTTGCGACCCTGCCCCATGGCAACATCCAATGCCTTGCCCGGAGTAACGCCTTCCACCGCGTTCACAAGCAGTTCGTTCGGTTGGCCCTCGAAGACTACATCCGCATTCTCATAGGCACGGTCGAACCACTGAGACCAGGCGTCCGGTTTGGAAAACAGACGGTTCCGGATGATGTGCGCCTGACGATCGGCCTCGTGCATCGGAACGCCATGAGACAGAAGCCACTCACGATAGTTTTCCCCGGGCATCAGTCCCTGTTGCGGCCGGGCGGTACTCCATTCCACGTACTGCCGCCATACTTCTTCGCGATCTACTCGCTCCTGCCCGCGAACCAGTCTGGCGCCCGCCAGCGCTGTCAGAAATTGGCGGCGATGCATCCTGCTTCGTTTCAAAAGCGGCCCCAAATCAAGGACGTCCGCTCCGCATCGTGCGGTTTCGAGTCGTTCGAAGCGGCACGGACCGGGCAAAGGACATAAATATGGTACATTAGCGCCGTGATGAACCGGTTCTCTTTCTTTCTAGTTCCTGCTTTGCTGCTTCTGTTTGCCTGCGGCGGCGAAAACGGATCCGAGGCCGCCGCTGTCGACGCTTCCGAATACAATGGCCGCTGGAACCTGAGCGTTCCCGGCGAAGCCCGCTCCCGGGCCTGGTGGCTCGAAGTCAACGGCGCGGGAACCGGCACACCCACGGGTCTCTTCGTCGGTGCGCCCGGCGGAGGCATGTACGAACCCGACGAGATGTCGATCGTCGATGGCGAGTTCGTGTTCCGTTTCGAGGATCGCAAGTACAGCCTGCCGGATGAGGAACTGCCCTGGGCGGAACGTCCCCCTCGCAGCGCGACCTATCACGCGAAGATCGAGGACGGCAAGCTGGTCGGTTGGATGCAAGTCGATGGTCACCCGGAAACCCGCCGTGAGTTTACCGGAGAACGGGCGCCGGAGATCGCGGACGAAGATGACGGCACGTGGAAAGAGACCGAGCCGGTCGAGCTATTCAATGGCAACGACCTTTCCGGCTGGGAGCCCATGGTGCCCGGCCAGGAACTCGGCTGGTCGGTCGACAACGGCATTCTCACAAACCATCCTCCGGCGAACAATCTCGTTTCGGAAAGGGAGTTCTGGAACTTTAAGCTCCACGCCGAATACCGGCTCTACGAAAACTCGAACAGCGGCTTCGGCCTGCGTGGCCGCTATGAGATCCAGGTCCTGGATGACCATGGCCGCGAGCCCACCAAGCAGGGTCATGGGGCCGTCTACTACCGCATCGCCCCAAGCGAGAATGCGAGCTTCCCGCCGGGTGAATGGCAGACCATGGACGTGACTCTCATCGGGCGAGACGTAACGGTGGTGCTCAACGGCAAGACGGTCATCGACAAGCAGGTCATCGAAGGCCTCACG
This sequence comes from uncultured Solibacteraceae bacterium, assembly GCA_964385765.1. GTDB lineage: Bacteria > Acidobacteriota > Terriglobia > Bryobacterales > Bryobacteraceae > CAWELS01. The sequence continues at coordinate 1,812 of CAYLSS010000286.1, read as the reverse complement.
GCGATGGCCCATGATCCGAACGAAGGCGAGCCCGGCCCGATCTCCGTCCAGGGCGATCATCGGAAGATCGATATCCGTAAGTTCACGGTCACTCCGCTCGAAAAGGCTGAGTGAAAACGTAACCAACCTGCGCGATGAGGTGCTGTCGCTCCCAATGATCGAGCAAGCACCCTGGCGGCAGGGCGCTCCGGACATGTACGGAGCCGTCGAACACAACTGCTGAACGGTAAGCAGAACCTAGCGGATGGAGCCTGTCTCACAGATCCACTGCGTCGAGCGATTCCCGCCGCTGAATACCGCTCTCGTCGAGCTGCTGCGAGGTCTGTCTCCAGCCCAATGGCCGCTCCCGACGGTTTGCCCCGGGTGGACGGTCAAGGATGTCGCCGCTCATCTGCTGGATACCAACATCCGCAAGCTGTCGTTCGAACGCGATGTCTACCAACCGCCGCCGCCAAATACCGCGGTCGCCGACTATTCCGACCTTGTCAGGTTCCTGAATACCATGAATGCCGAGTGGGTCACGGCGGCCCGACGGATCGGTCCGCGGCTGCTCACGGATTGGCTCGAGCAAACCAACAACGAACTTTACGAGCATCTGAAAACGCTCGATCCTGACGCCCCGGCGATGTTTCCGGTTGCCTGGGCCGGCCAGACCACCTCCCCCAATTGGTTCGATATAGCCCGCGAGTATACCGAGAAGTGGCATCACCAACAGCAAATCCGCGACGCGGTCGCCATTCCTGGACTCACTGATCGAACGCACATGCATCCCGTCCTCGACACCTTCGTCCGAGCTCTCCCGCATACTTACCGAAACACCCCGGCAATCGGCGGAACAACCGTCGCATTCCGGGTGAGCGGCGAAGCCGGTGGCGATTGGACCCTCCTCCGCGAGAACGAGGCCTGGAGCCTTTACACCGGCCTTCCGCCGGCGCCCGACTCAACCGTCCGCTGTGACCAGGACACCGCCTGGCGCCTGTTCACGAAGGGTATTGACCGGGATGTGGCGCGGTCCCGGGTTTCGGTGGAGGGGGACCGGATGCTGGGAGAGGTGGCGCTCGGCAGTCTGGCCGTGATGGCGTGACCAACTTGACTGCCCCAATGATCGCAAGCAGCTACTAACAGTCTTCCGATGGCGCCGAGTTCACTCTTCTCCGCCGCATCACGGCTCTCCTCGAAGATCCTTACCGCGATTCGCTCCACGAGCGCATCGAGCCACCGTCAGCTACAGCGTCATCAAGTATTCGACAACAGCTTCACGCTCCTCCTTGCTTAGCACTTCAGCAAAGGGGGGCATCATCGGGTCAGCGTCCGGCCGGCCTTTCTCGAGCAACTCGAGCAGGTTCTCACGAGTGACCGGCTTGCCGCTCTTCGGCAGTTTGCCACCATCCGTCAATCCACCGAGAGCGGGGCCGATCTTTTCCTCCGTGCCCGCGCTGTGGCATAAAGTACAGGTTTCCTGGAAGACCGTCTTCCCTTTTTCAACCTTGCTTGACTTGTCTTCCTGGGCCGGCAAAGGAGCTACGACGCCGGCGATAGCGACCAGCAGGATGATTGAACGCACGAAGATCTTCATGATAAGCCTCATACACTCCTACGCCGGCCGAAACCCTTGAGTTACTGAATCCCGCCCTCAAATTGCTGATTTAACGTTGTTGCAGCGTCTCCGCCATCGCTTTCTGCGCCGCCCCCACGGTGCGCTCGATATCGGACTCCGTATGTGCGGCCGATACGAAGCCGGCTTCGAATTGCGACGGCGCCAGGTAGACGCCCTGCTCGAGCATGGCCCGATGGAACTTCGCAAACCGCTTC
>CAYLSS010000285.1:0-6103 GCA_964385765.1 uncultured Solibacteraceae bacterium | reverse complement strand
GTGACGCCCCAGAAGAAGTTGTGCGCATGCGCCGTCGTGGTTTTTCTGAGGCGGGAACCGGCCAGGGTGGAGTAAGCTATCGAAGGCGTTATCAAGAAGCGGCGGTTCACGACCAACGGCAGTGAGACAACGGGGTGGAAATCGGCGAAACCGCTCTTGTTGACGCCGAAGTATCCGCGATTGCAGCCGGCTGAACCCCAGCCCACACCCCCCGTGAAGTCCATCTGCCAGGCAATGGCATGCCCGAGGCTGGGCAGCGGCACCGAGTATCCGGCATCGAACGTCACATAGCTGCCATCGATCTCGTCGAAATCATAGTAAGCAGTAACCGACGGCGCGAGGAGCGTGTCCAAGGCGGCGCCCACGTATACTTCGGAAGTTGACAGAAACTCCGTATTTGGGAAGGTATAGCGGACGATTCCACCGCTCAGCGTGAGTGGACCCGTGGCGCGCTCGTAGCCGACGGTATAGTCCAGCTCATTAAAGATCGCCGAGTGCTGATTCACATCGGTTAGATCCATATTGCTCCAGACGTTAAAGGACAGCCCGCGATAGAGAACAGTGGCGGAAGGCTGGAAGACAGGGCCGTCGGTCAGCAGCAAGCCACGCCAAACGTACTGGCTGTAAGTAGCGGCGTCGACGCTCAACGAAGGAAATTTCGGACTAACATTCTCCGCGCCTAGTGCGAACGGAGCAGGCATCAGCGCCGTCATCAAGAGAACTATGGAGATTCTTGTTTTTGCCATTGAATACCTCGTTTAGACTCCAATTCGTGGATGCGACTCGTCGCCGGGATTTATCTTGCGTAGCGATGGACCGTATTGCCGGTCACCAGCGACCGAAGCCGCACCACGACGAGGCCGTTCCGGCGGATACCTTCCCTTGTATCGATTTCCAATTCATGGTCCGTTTTTTCGGCTCCTGTTCTGTTTGTTCTCGCCCCCTGGTCGCGCCTGACGGGTCAGACGGCCCAAAATCAACTCATCGACCGGTCTGGAGTGGCTTTGACGAGAAATGGAGTTTTTACGAGGCGGGGTAAGACGGTACTTCTGTTTACGGGAGTTGGCTCAGCGTAATTATGAATGTTATACCTGTGGCTCTGAGCCGGGGAGAACCGATCCGGGGGAACGGTTCAAGTTTCGCAAGCGTCGGAAGGGGTCTTCGCGGCGGTCCGATTCGATCACCGGCCCATCCAGCCGCCGTCGACCACCAGGATCTCGCCGCTGACGTAGTCCGATGCCGCCGACGCCAGGAAGACGACCGGGCCGGCGAAATCGTCCGGCTCCCCCCACCGGCCGGCCGGGATGCGAGAGCTGATCTCCCGGTTGCGGACCGGATCGGCGCGCAGCGCGGCCGTGTTGTCCGTGGCGACATAGCCGGGCGCAATGGCGTTCACCTGCACCCCTCTGGCCGCCCATTCGTTGGCGAGCGCCTTGGTGAGCTGGCCAAGGGCGCCCTTGCTCGCCGCATAACCGGGTACAGTGATGCCTCCCTGGAATGTCAGCAGCGACGCCGTGAAGATGATCTTGCCGGATCCGCGTTTCACCATTTCTTTGCCGATTTCCCGGCTCAGAACGAACTGGGCGCTGAGGTTGACCTCGATGATCTTGTCCCAGTATTCGTCCGGGTGCTCGGCGGCCGGTTTTCGGAGCACGGTCCCGGCATTGTTGACGAGGATATCGATGACCGGTGAATCCCGGCGCACGGCTTCCAGGAATCCGTAGACGGCGGCCCGGTCGCTGAAGTCGTAGGCATACCCCTGAAACCGCCGCCCCGCGGCCCGGACCCCTTGCTCGACATCGCTGCCCGACACGGCGAGAGATTGGCTGACACCGACGATGTCCGCTCCAGCCTGCGCCAGGGCGATCGCCATGGCCTGGCCGATGCCGCGGCGGCACCCCGTCACCAGCGCACACTTGCCGTCCAGTCGAAATCGATCGAGAACAGTCACGCTGAGCCTCTTCTTCTCCCGCGGGCCACGCGCGATGGGGGTGGCGATGCGCGGTGGTTTCCGCGGTCCCCAGGATACAATGAATGCATGCCTAAGGTGACCTTTCTGCCGGCCGATGTGACAGTCGAGTTCGCGTCCGGCGAACTGGAATATCAAGAACACGGGAAGCCCGAGTCGCTGCTGGATATTGCGCTGAACCACGGCATCAATCTGGAACACGCCTGCGGAGGGAGCTGTGCTTGCACCACCTGCCATGTCATCGTCAAGGAGGGGGATGACAACCTGTCAGAGATGGACGATGACGAGGCCGATAAGGTCGACGAGGCCGCCGGCGTCACGCTGCACTCGCGCCTGGCGTGCCAGGCCGTGGTCAAGGGCGACGTGGTCATCGAGATCCCGGCCTGGAACCGCAATTACGTCAGCGAAGGCGGCGGTTCGATGAATCTCGGCGACGCCATACCGGCCGGGCAAAGAGACTAAAGCTTTCCATACCAAGTTATCCGGAATCACGTTACACTGGAAACAGCGACTGAATCGGAGGTGTGTCATGACACCGGACGAGGCGACACGAAGGCAGTTCGCCGCTGGTCTTCTGGGCGGTGGTTTGGTCTCGTTGACGTCCGCCTGCAGCGGGCCGGCTGCCGGAAAAGAACTCATTACGGTGAAACGCAAGGATTTCGAGCCTGGATATCTGGAGTTAGAGCGGACCGGCGAACTGGAGCGCCGCGCACGGGCGCTTAAAGAGATCTATCAGGCGTGCCGACTCTGCCCGCGCGGGTGTGGGGTGGACCGCGCGCAGTGGGAAGCAGGAATCTGCGATTCCACGTCGCGCGCGAAGGTCTATTCCGCTCACCCGCATTTCGGGGAAGAAAGACCGCTGGTGGGCCACGGCGGCTCGGGTACGATCTTCTTTAGTAACTGCAGCCTGCTGTGTTGTTTCTGCCAGAACTGGGAGATCAACCATCGCGGCGACGGCTCCTATGTTTCCGACGACCGCTTGGGAAAGCTCATGGTGGAGATGCAGGAGAAAGGCTGCCACAACATCAATGTCGTTACGCCGACGCACGTGGCGCCGAATATCGTCAACGCTCTCCGGCATGCCATCCGCCGGGGATTGCGTGTTCCGGTGGTGTATAACTGCGGTGGGTATGAATCACTGGAAGTAATCGAGTTACTCGACGGAATCGTCGACATCTATCTGCCGGACTATAAGTACATGGAGAATGAAATGTCCGAACGGTATTCGTCGGGCGCGACCGGATATCCCGAAGCCGCGGCCACCGCAATCAAGGAAATGCACCGGCAGGTGGGCGACCTGGTGGTGGATGAGGATGGCATCGCACTGCGCGGCCTCATGATCCGGCATCTCGTGCTTCCGAACAATGTTTCGGGTACCGACAAGTTCGTCCGATGGGTTGCCGAAGAGCTGGGACCGGATACATACGTCAACATCATGGCGCAATACCGACCCGAGCATCTCGCCAGAGACTATCCGCCCCTTGACCGGCGGCTGCGCGATTCCGAGTACCGCCAGGCGATCCAACGGGCGCTCGATGCCGGCCTGAAGTGCCTGGATGGCGTTCACGCCGGCCGCGGCTGATCACGGGCTGCTAGAGCGGCAGGATCACTTCCCGGATCGGATCGAATTCGAGCCGGCGCTTCTGAACATACGAGATGTTGCCGAGGTGCGAGGCCTGCGCTGAGCGGTGACCGATCAGGACGTCGCCGTTCGGGCGCTGGCGCGTGCGGACACACTCGAGGAAATTCTTCACGTGCTCGATGGTGAAGTCCTGTTCGTAGCCGGGCTCCACGACGATGGAGTCCGCGTCCTTGCCAGCGGGCGTGAACGCGTACTTTTCGCGGTCAATCCACAAACTGCCCTGGGTGCCGATGAACTCGATCGCGGCGCCTTTCGTCCCTGGCGCGAGCGTCGCTTCGAACGTTGCGGTGAACTCGTCCGGATACTCGAGCAGAACGTTGATCGTGTCCGGCGCTGTCCGGCCGTCCTTGTAGTAGTAGACGCCGCCGGCGGCGACGCCGGAGACCGGGATCTCCTGGTCCAGGAACATGTGGACGACATCGATCCAATGCGTGAAGAGGTCGGTCACCTGGCCGCCGCCGAAGTCGAGATAGGCGCGCCAGTTCCAGTACTGCTGCGGGTCGTAATCACGCCAGCGCAACGGACCGAGGAAGCGAGCCCAGTCCATATTGGAAGGCTGTTTCTGCAGGTATTCCGGCGCCTTGCGGACATGGTAGGTGTTGCCGTGCCACCAGGTCCGAGCCAGCGTGATCTTGCCGAGACGGCCGCTGCCGATGAACTTCCGCTTGGCCTCGATGTAGTGGGGGCCGGAGCGCTGCTGCATGCCGACCTGGCAAACCCGTTGATTGATGCGGGCCGCCTTGACGATCTCCGGACCTTCCTCGATCTTCAGCGTGAGAGGCTTCTCGACGTAGACATCCTTGCCGGCATTCAGGGCGTCGATGGTGGTGGCGGCATGCCAGTGGTCCGGCGTGGCGTTGAGCACGACGTCGAGTTCCTTGTGCTCGAGCATCTGCTTGTGGTTTTTGAACGTTTTCGCTCCGGGAGCCTGCTCGAGGGCTTTGTCGAGCTGCATCGCGTAGACGTCGCAGAGTGCCGTCACCCGGATCTTCTGGTCTTGCTGAAAAAGACCCATAACGTGACGGCCGCGAACGCCGGGGCCGATTACTCCGAGCAGTACGCTGTCATTGGCGCCCAAAACCCGGCCATAGGAGGCGGCAGTCATCGCAGCGGCGCTCCTGCCAGCGCCGGTGAGAAGGTCGCGTCGGGCGATTTTGCGTAAATTCATGTGCGAATTATATCGCCTCTCATGCACTACTTCGATGAGTGTTCATTCCATTCTTGTTCGGCATCTTGATTTTCTCCGCGATGCCCATTGAGGGGCAGGTCTCCGCGCCTGCCCCGACCGCTTTCGAAGAAGAGACCGAGCAAGACGATCAGGACACCGTCACTCCCACGAAGTCTGACACCGCGCTCGAAGAAGAAATCAAACAACGCTTTTCCGAGTCGAAGATCGCCGCAAATAATTTCCGGGTTCGGGTGCACGACGGGACGGCGTACCTCGACGGAACGACGGACGTGATGCAGCACAAGGGAACCGCCACGCGGCTGGCCAGGCTGGCGGGCGCCGAGCATACTGTCAACCGCATCGAAATCAGCGAGTTAGCCAAGCAGCGCAGCCGGCGAAAGCGTCGGGGAGACCCTCGTCGCGTGCACGTGCGGCGGCCTCATCAACCCCGCAGCGAGCCTCGCGACCAATCCGACGGCCGGCAGTAGCAGGCGGGAACAAGTCTCGTGATACAATCACTTTAGCGCGCTTCTGCCGCCTTTCCGCATGCATTTTCCTAGTTTGATCATTCTCCCACTGGCACTTACACTGCTCCCGGGCGCCGGCGCCGAGGTCCGCCCCGATACAGTGGTGGCCACGGTGAATGGCGAGAAACTGACGGCGGCCGAGGTGGACCGCCTGCTTCTCGGAGCCCCGGCGAATCTTCGGGAAGACTTGAGCAAAGATAAACGGGCGTTCATCCAGCAGTACGCTCTGGTCCAACTGCTGGCGTCGGCGGCCGAGGAGGAAGGTCTTGCCGAACGTTCCCCATATAATGAACAGCTCGAATGGAGCCGGATGCAGGTGCTGCTGCAGGCGGCCATCGCTCACAAGGACCGCCAGTTGCGGGTTAAGGGACTCTCGTCGGATGAGGCCAAGGCGGAATTGCGCGCCTGGATGGACTCATTGCGTGAGAGCGCCGAAGTGTTGTTCGAGTCAGAGGCGTACTTCGAGTCCCAGCTCAGCGAGGCCAACCAGGTACCCGACGACACGCACATCGCGACCGTAAACGGAGAGCCGATCACTGCCGGTGAGTTGAAAGATATCGTACTGGGAGCCACGGCAACGGTTCGAGAGAACTTTAGGAAAGACCGGAAGGAGTTCCTGCGCGAGTACGCGATGATGCTCCGGTTGGTCGAGTACGCCGACAACGAGAAACTGGACGAATCCACCCCCTACAAAGAGCAACTGGAGTGGGTTCGCAACAACGTGCTGGCCCAGGCGCGGATGAACACCTATTCCGACAGCATCTCTATTGGCCGCCAAGAGGAACAGGAGTATTACG
>CAYLSS010000284.1:0-6104 GCA_964385765.1 uncultured Solibacteraceae bacterium | reverse complement strand
TCTTTCTTGAACTTGACGCACATGACCTTCCGGACGTTCTTCGCCCCTTCCTGATTTTCAGCAGACATTTCGATTCTCTCCTCGATGCCAGGCGATTCTACTCCGGAGCCGCCGGCGAACTCCATCTAAAGCCAGGATAACGCATGCCAGTGAACCGGCGGGGTCGAGCGGCCATCGTACGGCTTCTTCCCTCCAGAATCCAATGCCGAGGTCGCGGTAGCCGGCGGTTGACGCCGGGGCTGCGCCTACCTGCGACGGCGCTTTTCTTTGACGAAGATACCCGTCCCTCGGGCCGTGGTTCGAATGAGGAAGAAAAAGAGGGTCAGCATGGCCGCAAAAGTCGCAGCGGTTCCGATGGTGAGGTAGTCCTTTGGTCCGTGCGGCCCTGGGATAAGGAAGTTCAAAGCCAGAACCACGCCGGCGAACACGACCATGGTGACCAGGACCGTCAGACCGATGCGACCCCACTTGGATACTGCGTTCATACTGGAGCTTGTGACACCCTCCGGACCGAGCGCGGCACAGACCACCTCCTTCTTCTTCTATGGTACCGGTGGAAGGCTCAGTCGTACTTTTCGTAGATCAGACTCTTGCGGCGGAAGCCGATTTCCTTGAACTGCCGGCGGACGTCATTCACCATCTCTTTGAGGCCGCAGATGTAGATGTGGAGGTCGCGGCGGTCGCCGGCGGCTTCGAGCGCATAGGACTGAACGTAGCCGGTCCGGCCGTCCCAGTCCACCGACGGACGGCTGACTACCGGCCAAAAGCGAAAATTAGGATTCTGGCGCTCCAAAGATTCAAAATCCTCCCGGTAGAGGACACCGTCATCGTGGCGGACGCCAAGGATCAGCGTATATTGCTTACCGGCCTCCCAGATGCGCCAATCAAGCAGCATGGAACGGAAGGGGGCGATACCGGTACCGGTGGCGACGAATATGGAATCCCGGACCGGTTCACGTAGGGTGAAGGTACCGTGAGGACCGGTCATCGGGACCTCTTCGCCGGGCTTCAGCGCGAACAAATAAGGAGAGAACGTACCCAGGTCGACCCGATTGAGGCAGAGCTCAAACCGATTGCCGTCTTGCGGAGAGGCGAGCGAGTAAGCGCGAGTCACCTTCTTGCCATTCAACTCGTCGGTGAGGGATACAAACTGTCCTGGCTTGAACTGTAGCTGCTCAACCTCCGGCACCTCGAAGACGAAATGGCGTACCTTTTGTCCTATATCTTTGTAATCAAGGAGTTTAGCCTGCAGAACGTCCACCCTCCGAGAACGATCAGTCGAGTTCGGTCGCGCGTTCAAGCAACACCCGCACAAGAGAAGGGTGCCCGTCTAGGGGCGCCGCGATCTCGACCTTCACACCCTTATGGATGCGTGTGGCCTCAGCCGCGATTCGAGGCAGATCCTCGGCTGTGTGACGCCCGAGGGTGAGGAAGTACGGAAGCACGACGACCCGGCGGGCGCCTCGCTCGGCTAGGCGTCCGATGGTAGTGGGGAGATCGGGTGGAGCGCAATCGAGGAATGCGACATCCACGAGATCCAGACTCCCCCGCCGGCGGAGCTCGGCCGCCACGGAGCGGACGGCATCATTCGCGCTCGAGAGGCGTGATCCGTGGGCGAAGACCACATAGCCGGTTTTCATCCTTACCCCATTCGATGCATCCGCTGGGTTGCCGGAATCATGGAGCCAACAGGTCGGTCTTCTCCCCCGGCACTTCGGGCGGCGGGAAATTCTGGTGAAGGAAGTGCAAGAAGGCCCGCCCGCGGCGGCGGCCATTGTTGCGCTGCAATTCGACACGCTGCAAGAAGACGAGCACGCCGAGAACGTCGCGATCGCGGAAAGCATGGGTTCCACTCTGCTGGGCCATCGCCTCGCGGAATCTCCCGATTTCATGGATGACCAGTTGCTGAATGTTCGCTGCGTAAGGATTGCTGGGACGTGACTCGTAGATGATGCCGCTTTCCCTAGTCAGGTGGGTTTTGATCATCGCCTCGAGGGTTTCGCGGACATCGTAATCGACCGCCCCCTGGGTCTGCAGGGCGGCCTGGAGAACCGCATTCCCGGCATGCATGAGGAGCGGCGAATTCTCGCGCAGGAAACGGTCGCTCACCTCGATCTCTTTGTTCGGAACATCTTCCGGCTTGAGTTCCGGAGGCTTCTCTCGAAGTCGCGCCTCCTGGAGATACTCGCACTCGAACGGGCAGTTGACCGTGACCTCACGCTCTTCGCCGCAGCAGCGCGGACAGATGTCGCCGCGGACACCGGGACAATAGCGGCGCGGCCGGCGCTTTTCGCAGATCTGGCAGAGTTCCATAAGGTCTTCTACTGAAGCTTGGGCGTCATCGGGTCTCAGACTTCCCAGGAGTCGGCCCGGCGATAGGCGTCGAAGCACTTCCGGACGCCGTCGATGCCGGGCTCGGAGAGACCGTGCTCCATGCCGAGAATGCCCGCGAAACCCCTGTTGTGAATCGTCTTAAAAACGTTTTGATAGTTGATCTCCCCGGTATACGGTTCCTTACGGCCGGGAACATCACCCACCTGAAAATAGCCGATCCAGTCCCAATGAGTGGTGATATGACGAATCAGGTCGCCTTCAGAGATCTGCTGGTGGTAGATGTCAAACAGAATGCGGACCTGTGGATGATTGACGGCCTCGACGATCTCGCGAGCGTGATCGGAGTGGACCACGAAGTAGTCCTCGCCGGTCTGGCGGCTGTTGATCGGCTCGAGGACGAGAACCATCTCGGTCTCCTCGACAATCTCGGCGGCGCGTTTCAATCCCTCGATACAGTTACGAGTCTGCTCTTCGCGGCTCAGGCGCCGGACAGCGAGGCCTGTCGTGACGGTGGCGGCCTCGTTGCCCATCACTTTCCAGATCTCGACGCCGCGGCGGACGTCGTTCAGAAAGCCGGGGTGGAACTGCTGGTCGACCAAAGAGTCACCGGTCCAGCCGACGGAGTTGACGTGGAAAACACCCATAGCCATGCCGAGTTCTGTCCGTTTCCTGCGAAACTCCTCGATCGCGGCCAGGTCATGTTTCGGGAGTCCGTTGTACTCAAAAGCGCGGAAGCCCCAGTCGGCATAGATGGCAAGCTGCTCGGGGATGGCGAGGTCATTCATCCAGCCGATCCGCGGCGCGTACCGGAGATGGTAGCGGTGGGACTCGGGCGCGGCCAAGCCAGGCAAAACCGCGGCGGCGACGGATCCGAACAGAAATTCCCGGCGAAACATCGGCGAGTGACTCAACGAACCCTATCGTATCATTGGAATCTTATGGCCCGGACCTTTCTGTACTTTAAGGTGGATGTCGAACACGAGCCCGACGAGAACCTCGACCAGGTGGTCGCCGAGATCGAGCGCCAGATCCGGAGGGTCTATGTCGTGCGCTCGGTCGAGTTCTCCAACGCCGTCCCGCGATCGGGGATGGACGAGTACTGAGGCGGCGTTGTACCTCGTTCTTCGCACTTGGCTGCTTGCGGTACTTCCTGCATAGTTGCATTACACCATCTGGATACCCGCCAATTCGCGTCACTCATGCCGAAGCGCCAATACCGGGTTGGTCCGGCTGGCTTTTCGGGCGGGAACGAGGCCCGCCAGAGTTGATACGATGATGATAAGTGCCAGCGCGACGGCGGCAATCAAGGGGTCGCTGCCGTCGATGCCGAAAAGCTGGCTCGAGACCAACCTTCCGAGCCCGAAAGCCGCCGGGATGCCCACGGCCAAGCCGATGGCTAGTAGCAGCAGCACTTCCTTCATGACCAGCCAGATCACCGAGTCCGGATGCGCGCCGAGCGCCATCCGTATGCCGACTTCCTTGGTCCGGCGCACGACCGCGAAGGCCATGACGCCGTACAAACCAATGGTCGCGAGCAGAGTGGCCAGGAGCCCGAATCCAGCGGACAGCAACGCGATCAAGCGCTCGGTCAGCAGCGTCTCGTCAAGCTGCCGGGCGAGTGTCTTCATTTCGTAGACCGGCAGGGACGGATCCAGCCGCTTCACCTCGTCGCGCACAGCGGCATAGACCGCCGACGAAGGCATGGCTGTCCGAAGGTAAAACGCGGCACTGCCGTTGCCCCACTTCGGCACGAAAACCTGCCGCCGGACGCCCTGCCGGGGTCCTTCATACAGAGAGTCTTCGACAACGCCGATGATCTCGGTATCGAGTTCGGTATCCGGCCGGGACCCGCGCCCGATACGCCGCCCGACCGCGCCCCGGTCACCGAAGAAGTGTTCGGCGAACCGGCGGTTGACGATCGCCACCTTCGAGTTCTCTAATATCACGGTCATCGAAGTCGCGCCCCTCTAGAATTGGGATACCCATGGTCTCGAAATAGCCGGGCGAGAGGGAATTCATGAAGGCCTGCATGTTCTCGCCGTCCTTGGCTTCGTGGCCCTCTACCTGAGTCGTCCTGTCCCACTCCCATCCGTGCAGGGGAGGAACCGAAGCCAGCGCCGTGAGCACGGTCAGGCATAGTGTGAAGACCAGAATGCGGAGGTCCGGCTCCGGCTGAATCAGCAGCGGACTCACCTCAGCGGGGATGAGCGCCAGCAAGCCACGCGTCAGGGCGAAGGCGATGCCCACTCCCGCTATGGGCGCCTACCTGATAGAGCATCACCAGGCTGTCCGGGTCCTCGATGGGCAGATGGCGCAGCATGAACTGGTCCATCAAGGTGAAGATAGCGGTGTTGACGCCGATGCCGAGGGCAACCGAGAAGACCGCCACGCAGGTAAAGAGCGGATTGAGACGAATGCCGCGCAGCGCGTATCGAACGTCGGAGACAAAGCTGGTCATCGAGGGTTAATACGGAATTACTTGAATTCTGTGCGCACCAATGGGTGCGAGCTGTCGGAAACGTCGCTAATACGCCCGCAAACCGCCGGAAATCGGCGGTTTCCCCTCTGCCGGGGAAGTCCAGGCGGACATTACCAGAGCAACGGCGGCCAGGGCTGCAGTTTCGGCGCGCAGGATCTGGGTCCCGAGCGATGCGAGACGCCACCCGGCTTCAGTAGCGATCTCCCGTTCGGAATCGGTCCAGCCGCCCTCGGGTCCCACGAGCAGCGCCACCGGTTTCGCGGCTGCATTGCGGGCGGCTGTCTGCGCCTGACCTAGCAGCGGTGCAACGCCGCTGTTCTCGTCGAGGAACCATCCGGAGGAAGCGCCGTTGACAACCGCCGCCTGAAAGCTCACCGGATCCGCCACCTCCGGCAGGCGCAGCCGCCGGGACTGCTGGCTCGCCTCCCTGGCGATCTTGCGCCAGCGAACCACACGCTTGCGGGCTCCTTTCTCCAGGCCGCGCTCGCTCCGCCGGGCAATGACCGGAACAATTCGTTGGACGCCAAGCTCGGTCGCCTTCTCCACGGCCAGTTCGAAGCGTTCGAACTTGATCAATGCGAGGTAAATATCCACCCGGACCGGCGGTTCGACGGCCGGGATCTCCTCGACCACGTTGAAGACCACACGCTGTTTGGTCGACAGCCCGACCTCGGCCAGGTAAGCCCGTCCGCTGTCAGAGATTTCATAGGTTTGCCCCGCTTCGACGCGCAGTACGTTGCGCATGTGGTGTGCCTGATCGCCCGTAACTTCCGCGGATCCCCGGGAGATCTCGTCGACAAAAAATCTGCGACGCGCCATATAGGATAATGTAGCGTCCTATGATCGCCCACCTCAGAGGCATCGTCCTAGAGAAGCGCCCCAACCAGGTGATCGTCGAGGCCGGCGGCGTCGGCTACGACGTGACGGTTCCGATCTCCACCTTCTCGGAGTTGCCGTCCGAAGGCTCCGAAGTGCGTTTGCGGATCCACACCCAGCACACGGAACAATCGTTCGCGCTTTACGGCTTCCTCACCCGCGACGAGAAGGCCGTCTTCGAGCGGCTGATCACGGTCAGCGGCATCGGACCACGATTGGCGATCGCTATCCTCTCCGGTCTCAAAACCGCCGACCTCGTGGCGGCGATTCGCGGCGGATCGGTCGCCTACCTGACGCGCATCCCCGGCGTCGGGAAACGAACCGCCGAACGGCTGGTAGTGGAGTTGAAAGACAAGCTGAATGACGTCGTCGTCGGCGCAGTGGCCACCGAGCAGGAGCCGTCGCCGCCCGCTCT
>CAYLSS010000283.1:0-6104 GCA_964385765.1 uncultured Solibacteraceae bacterium | reverse complement strand
GTGCAGCCACGCGGATGATTGCTCGTCGATCGCGTTTTGTAGACAATACAGCCCGAGCGCGAGAAAGAACAGAGCGAGCGCATAGCCACGAACCTGGTAGCTGAAAAACAACAGATTCGGAGAGAACAGCAAAAGCAGCAGCGCAATCCAGGCGGGGACGGACCCGGCCAGCCGGCGCAGCCAAAGGAAGATGAACCATGGAAATATGGCGCCGGCAAGCACGGAAGGCAGCCGCAGCGAAAGCTCTCCGGGATCGATGGCTTGCATAGCGCTAACCGCGATGAAGTGCAGCGGAGGATGATTGAGGATCGTGGGATAAAGGACGAGATCGAGCGCGCTCCGGTTGGTGGCGATGAGCGCATGGAAAGCCTCCTCGGGATTTAGAAAAAGCCCCGCTGCAATGTGGATACGGTATAACAGCGCCACGCCTACGGCGAGCAAAGACAGCAGCGTCTCGTCGCGTTTCTCGAGTTCGGCGATTCGTGAGTTGATTGACATGAATGAACTAGTGGCGGGAAGAGATCAATTCAATTTCTGGTACTCAAGGTTTTCTCATCTTCCCTCACTGGCGCAACCGCGAGCGGCGGCGGGACTCTTGTTCTAGCCTTTGCCTTCCTTTTTGTGTTTGTGGTTTGCTGGAATCTGGAGATGCACTGGACCGCTACCGCCGCCATCGCTCTCGGGCTCGCCGTCATGTTGGGCGCCTTTGGCGCTCACGGACTGCGTTCCCGCCTTGATGAGTATTCGATCGGAGTCTACGAACGCGCTGTGTTCTATCACTTCGTCCACGCCCTGGGGCTTCTGGCGGTCTCCCTGATACCGCGCCTCCTCAATATTAATATTCAGGCGCCTTCGATCAACTGGGTTTGCGGGCTGCTGCTGGCCGGCATCGTGATCTTCAGCGGAAGCCTTTATGTCCTTGCAGTCACGGGTGTCCGAGCACTCGGGGCTATCACGCCCATCGGCGGCCTTGCATTCATTGTGGCGTGGTTTCTCCTGGCCTTCGCGCTGCTGCGTATCCCACACCAGTCATGAGCGCGGGCTCACAGGCGGAGGCCGTCCGTCGTTGCGGAATCTCATTCTCCCGCCCGCTACAACCGGTAGAAGAACCAAAACAGGCCGAAAGCAAGCAGCAGCCCGGCGATAATTTTGGTTCCATAGACACGTTCGAGGCGGGGGCCGGCGAATGCCCACGCGAATCCCAGTAGCGCGATAAGCAGCAAGTCCGCCAGCGCGGCGCCGCCCAGCAGCCATCCGGGGGCGAATCCGGTCTCACGAAGGAAGAGGGTGAGGTAGAGGCCATGGAATCCGCCCAGCACCCCGACCACCAGCCATCGCTGGCCAGCCTCCGGCAGCAGCAGCACCTCAACCGCCAGATAGGCGATCGTCAGGGCCGCGGCCGCTTCCACAAAGCGGGGCGCAGGATAGAGATTCACGAGGGGCGCCAGCAGGCTTACTGCCGCTTGGCCGACAACGAACATACCCGCGAGGGCGATGAGCTCACGCCGGTCGCGCGCGGCTACCACCAGCGCGACCAGGAAGAGCAGGGACGCCAGACCACCGGCCGCTCGTTTTGCGCCGGCCTCGATTTGGCGTCCAGCAACCTTCCACCATGGCGGCGGAACGAAGTTGATTTCGGCTTTGGTCGAGGTGAAATCGAACAGCGCCTGGTCCCGGTGGTCGCCTCGTCGCGCCCGTAGCACGTGGACGTGGTTCGGAATCGTCACGGCGTAGAAAGTGCACTCCACCTGGACCTGCTCGATCGGTTCCGGGAACTCGTAGGTCGCCCGGCAGACGTACTGATCCTGGTCCGGATCCCGTCTGCAGGTGAGGTCCCGGCGTTCTCCCGCTTCTCCGCGGCTGCTCATCCGGAAGTGTTCGAACAACTCCTGCCGGGGATCCTCCAGCGGCTCAATTTCGTAAAGAGGCATCCGGAGCTCGTAGTGAACACGCGATCCCTCGACGCTCAGCTCTCCGGCGCTGATGCTCACCATGTGCGTCCAGGCCGGGTTGGAGCACAACAGGAGCAGGGCGATCCAACGAATCATCGGCCTTAGTCTAGCCCGAACTTCGGGCCAGCCGTACGCCGGGCCCCGCTGGTGCTACGCTTACGTTGTGAGGATCGGCATCACCTGCTATCCAACGTTTGGCGGCTCCGGCATCCTGGCCACGGAGTTGGGACAGGAACTGGCGCTGCGCGGACATGAGGTCCATTTCATCACCTATGCCAATCCCATTCGTCTGGATCCCCAGAGCGAACGTGTGCATTACCACGAAGTCGAAGTCACCACCTACCCGCTGTTCCAGTTCCCACCCTATACCCTGGCGCTTGCTTCGCGAATGGCAGAGGTTGCTCAGGGTTACGGGCTGGATCTGCTGCATGTGCACTACGCAATCCCGCACTCGGCTTCCGCGGAACTTGCCCGGCAGATGATCGCCCCGAGACGGCTGCCGGTAGTCACCACGCTGCACGGGACCGATATCACGCTCGTCGGAGCGGACCGTTCCTACTTTCCCATCACGAAATTCTCCATCGAGCAATCCGACGGGGTTACTGCGGTGAGCAACTATCTGAAGGAGCGCACGATCGACTTTTTCGGGATCTCGAACAACATTGATGTGATCTACAACTTCGTTAACTGTGATCTCTACCGCCCGGCCGAGTCGAAGTCGCAGGAGAGGAAGACGCTGCTTCACATCTCGAACTTCCGGCCGGTCAAGCGGCCGCTCGATTGCATCCGGATCCTGGAGCGGGTCCTGGACGAATGCGAAGCCGAATTGTGGATGGTGGGCGATGGCCCGGAACGAGGGCCGGCGGAGATACTGGCTCGCGAGTTAGGAGTCGAGAAGGACGTAACCTTCCTCGGCAAGCAGAGTCATGTGGAGCGCTTGATTCCGAATGCCGATGTCCTGCTTCTGCCAAGCGAGTTGGAGTCATTCGGCCTGGCGGCTCTCGAGGGAATGGCGTGCGGCGTACCGCCGGTCACAACCCGTACCGGCGGCCTGCCGGAGCTGGTTTCGCATGGAGTGGACGGATACCTGGAGGAAGTTGGCGACACCGACGCTCAGGCGGCCCGCGTGGTCGAGTTGTTGACCGACGACGATCTCCACCGCCGGGTCGCTGAGGCAGCGCGCAAGACCGCGACGACGCGATTCTGTGCGTCCCTGTTGATCCCGGAGTACGAGCGGTACTATGAACGGTTTTGCTCCTGAGGATTTCGGGAACATTGTGAACCCTGACGGTGTCATTGGATGTGTAGGGAATCGCCCAACTTCGGCTATTGCGGTTAAAATCAGGTTAAGAGGCACGTTGTGGCTGACACCACCGTAAGCTTTGACTTAGATTCCCTGGTTCCGGCTCGAGGGGAACTCGCCGGAGAACAAGGCGCCGATATGGCGCTGGTCGAGGGGCTGCAACTCGGAGAGGAAGAGGCGTATGAAGCCCTCATCGCCGCCTATCAGCAGCCGGTCTACAGTCTGGTATATCGCCTGGTTGCGGATCCGAGTGAAGCTTGCGACGTGGTGCAGGAGGTCTTCGTCAAGGTGTTCCGTAATGTGGAATCATTCCGCGGGCAGAGCAACCTCAAGACCTGGATCTACCGCATCGCGGTGAACGAGGCACACAATCACCGGCGCTGGTTTGGGCGGCACCGCAAGCGTGAGGTTGGCATTGAAAACGAAGACGCGTCCAGCGGCAGTAGCTTTGGCGACATGCTGCCGGACCCAGGGAAGTCTCCATTCGAACTCGTCTTGCATGGCGAGAATATGGCGCTGGTTGAGGAGGTGCTTTCCGAGATGAAGGCGGTCTTTCGTGAAGCGGTTGTGCTGCGCGATATCGAAGACTTGTCGTATGAAGAGATCGCCGAAATCCTCCAGGTGTCGTTGGGGACAGTGAAGTCGAGAATTCTGCGCGGCCGCGAGGCCTTGCGGACGGAGTTGCTCCATCGGCTGGAGCGAACTGAAGCCGTTGCTTTGGAGCCACAGCCGGTCGAGCAAGACTAGGTGACTCGACATGAAGTGCCGAGACGTGATTGATAAGCTTTCAGCCGCCATCGATGGGCTGGCCCCTCAGGGGGACCAGCAAGGATTGCGGAACGGTTTCGATCGTTCTCCGGAATATTCTTTGCGGATGCACCAGATGCGGACCTTGCGGAAGGAACTCCGGTCGATGGGCGCCAGGGAGGCGCCGCCCGAGCTGACCACACGGCTGCGGGTCATCGCTTCACGGGAGGCTGCCCGCAACCGTCGCCGGGCCGATCTCCACGCCACCGCCCGCTATTGGAGAGACCGTGCGAGCGTGTGGCTCGACAACCTGATGCGTCCCGTTGCCCTGCCGGCCGCCGGGGGATTGGCGTCGGCGGTGTTCCTCTTCACCATGCTGGTTCCGATGTATGGCGACCGCGTCAGCATAAGCAATGACGTGCCGACGATGCTGTCAACCGAAGCGGCCGTCAAGCACTCCTCGATTTCATTCGGACTGGTCGAGAACGACGTGGTGGTGGATGTGTATGTCGACGGCCGGGGACGCATGATCGACTACTCGGCCCCGCTTGGCCAGGTCTGGCAGTACGATCCCGATCTGCGCCGCTGCATCGAGAACACGCTGCTGTGCACGCAGTTCACGCCAGCGACGAGCTTCGGCCAGCCGCGCTCCGACATAATCCGAATCACGGTCCGCGGTAATACCGTGGAGGTCAAGGGCTAGGCGGCGCCGGGCGTGCCGCGACGGCTCGGCCAGCATCTTCTGCGCAACCAGGCCATCCTTCGGCGAATTGCCGAGGCAGCGGTGCCTGCCGATCCGGAACGGGTGATCGAGATCGGACCCGGCGAGGGCTCCCTTACCGAACACCTGGCGCGCCGCGCTTCCCATACCACTGCAATCGAGATCGACCCGGCGATGGTCGCGATCCTGGCGCGTCGCCTCCGTTCCATCGCCGACGTCGAGATCATTCACGCCGACATCCTCAAGACGGATCTCGAGCCGTGGACGCCGGCCGTGGTGGCGGGAAATCTCCCCTACTACATCACCTCGCCGATCCTCGAGAAGGTGCTGGCTCTAGGCGCGGGACTCGTGCGGGCGGTCTTCCTCGTTCAGAAGGAGGTTGCCGACCGCCTGACGGCCGGCCCGGGCACGCGCGATTACGGCTACCTGACGGTCCAGACCCAACTGAAAGCTCTTCCGCGCCGGCTGTTCCGAGTTCCGCCCTCGGCATTCAAGCCGCCACCTAAGGTCGACTCGGCAGTGGTCCTGCTCGATCCCCACCCGGAACCCCTGACACCGGACCCGGACGCCTTTCTGCTGTTTGCCTCGGCCTGCTTTCGGCAGAAGCGCAAGACGCTTCGCAACAACCTGCAAGGGGAGTACCCGGGGATCGGCAAGCGACCCGAGGCTGGGCGCCGCGCCGAGGAACTCTCGCTAGAGGAATTGGTCGGCCTCCACCGCGAATTGTCAGGCCCCCCCGAATCCAGAAGACATCTAGAATAAGAGCTAGGATGCCTTCCAAGCCCTGGGTACAATCGCCCCTTGCCTTCTGGGTCCTTGCGATCCTGATACCTCCGGTCGGTCTTGTCCTTCTTTGGAGACGCGCGGACAGCGGCATTCTGACCAAGCTTGCCGGTTCGGCGTTCCTGCTGGTGGTTACGGTGGCCCACCTTTACTTCGTTTGGGGTCTCCGGGTGGTGCTCGACGGATCCACGACCAAGCCGATCCTCGTCTTCGGCGATCGGGAATCTCACTACGACAGGCTCGAGCGGCATCGGGCCCGGCAGGCGGCAGCGGCGGCTCGGCCCGAGCATGTCGTGGCCACGGCGCCTGAGCCGGCATCCACGACCGAGGCGAGCGCCGCCGGTGGCGAGGCTCGGGCTACTGCCGAGGCGGCCGCTCCAAGCCACGATGCCTATTGGACGGACTATCGCGGTCCGAGTCGCGACGGCCACCACACCCAAATGCCGATCCTGACCGACTGGCCTGACGGGGGTCTCGAAGAACTCTGGCGGCACCCCGTCGGCGGCGGCTACGCCTCATTTGTGGTCGCCGGCGGACGGGCGTACACCATCGAGCAGCGCCGGGACCAGGAGGTTGTCGCGGCCTACGATATGGACAC
>CAYLSS010000282.1:5367-6107 GCA_964385765.1 uncultured Solibacteraceae bacterium | reverse complement strand
TCGAGAACTCGCGCAACCCAATTCTTCAGGCCGGTGTGGGAGATACGATCCGAAATGTCCATGGAATGAAACGGAGGGCCGCCCGGCGTTACTGCGCCGTCCATCCGCCGTCGATCAGAATGTCAGTGCCGGTGATGAATCCGGCTTCTTCCGTGCAGAGGTATACCGCCAGCTTGCCCACTTCTTCTACCTTTCCCCAGCGCTTGACCGGGATGCGCGCCATAAACTGGGCATTCACCTCGGGGTCTTCCATCAGGACGGTATTCATTTCCGTCCCGAACGGCCCAGGGCTGATGCCGACAACAGTGATCCCCTCTTCGGCCAACTCGAGGGCCAGCGTGCGGGTCAGGCCCAGCAAGCCCGCTTTGCTGGTCGAGTAGGCGGCGCGATTCGGCATGGACACCCAGCTCATGATCGAGCTGAGATTGAGAATACGCCCGTAGCCTCGTCCTTTCATATGAGGGACGAAGTAGTGGCACATGAGGAAGACGCTGGTGAGATTCGTCGCCATGACATTATTCCAGTCGTCGAGGGTCAGATCGGTGATGGATTTCCGGATGTTGATACCCGCGTTATTAATGAGGATATCGAGCTTGCCGTGCTTGTCGATCACGTTCGCCTCGAGGGCCTTTACCTGATCTTCCTCGGTGACGTCGGCCGTGAAGACCGAGGCCTCGGAACCGGCGGCGCGCATTGCCTCGGCGACGCCGTTGAGTTTCTCGAGATCGCGGGAGACAAGC
>CAYLSS010000282.1:0-5357 GCA_964385765.1 uncultured Solibacteraceae bacterium | reverse complement strand
GCCATCGCCTTGCCGAGTCCTTTGCTCGAACCTGTGATGAGTGCTACTTTTCCTGCAAGTGGTTTCGCTGCCATAGCGGCTATTGTATGACGGAGCGGTGGGGAGGCGGCGGAAACAACGCCGGCGTAAGGGCGCTGGTGAGCGCCCAAACGATTACGGTGAGATCTTTAGTCCATGTCGCGGGAACGCTTCTTGCGGTTCCGCTTGCGGGCGAGCGCCTGCTTCACACGTTTCTTTTCGCCAGGCTTTAGATAGTAGGAGTGACGCTTGATTTCCTTAATAATGTCCTCCTGCTGCACCTTGCGTTTGAAGCGGCGTAATGCGCTTTCCAGGGTTTCTCCATCCTGGATAACAACTTCAGCCAAATTCGATCTCACCTCCTTTCCGTGCACAAATCCAGCGGCTCATTCTCTTTTGGACGACTCGCAGGTGGGAAGGGTAGTTCCGTGTGCGAAGAGCCTTTTACTATCATAAGGGTTCTGCGCGGGCCGGAACAAATCCACCGCGCAGCCAATGCACCACGGAGCTCATATGGAGATCTACTTCAGCCCCGGCGCCCTGATCAGCGCCGCCGCGTTTCTGGCCCTCGCCCTGGTCGTCTTCTCGCTGCTGGTGCGCCCCCTCGTATCGACCTTCGTCAGGGCCTACAAACGCGAGATCATCGAGGAGAAGAACATAGCCCTGGCCGTGCTCATCGGCTTTCTCGCGCTTTCATTAAGTATCATCGTCGCCGCGGCGGTACACTGAACTCGCACAGTACGGCTGGAGAACCCAAATGACTTCTCGAGAACGTGTATTGGCCGCGATCGGCCATCGCGAGCCGGATCGGGTTCCGCTCGACCACGGCTCGATGCGATCCACGGGGATCATGGCGATCCCGTACAACCGGCTCAAGCAACATCTCGGCGTTAGCCGGGGCGTCACGTTCGTCTACGACATGGTCCAGCAGTTGGCGCAGCCCGAGCCCTGGTATCTGGATCGCTTTCGCATCGACGCCATCGATCTGGGCCGCTACTTCTTCAATCCTGAGCGCTGCCGCCGATGGACGCTGCCCGACGGCTCGCCGGCCCTCGTTCCCCAATGGTTCCGCGCCCAGCGAAAAAACGGCGACCTCATCGTCCACAATCGTCATGGCCGGCCGATCGGCAAGATGCCGGACGGAGGTTTCTATATCGATCAGATCGTGTGGCCGCTCGCCGGCGAAGACGGCCTCGACTACTCAGGACCGCTGAGCGTCCCGATGGACCAGGTCATCTGGGCCGCCCTTCCCGCCCCGCCCTTTGACCAGGAGCTGACCGACACTCGCATCGACGAGATCGCGAACGCGGCCAAAACGCTCTGCGAAACCACCGACTATGCCATCAGTCTCTCCATTGGATGCAACCTCTTCGAGTGGAGCCAGATGCTGTTCGGCATGGAAAACCTGTATCTCTATCTGGGGGCCGAAAAGCAACGTCTGTCAGCCTTTCTCGACCGGCTTACCGAACATCACCTCGACTTCCTGGACCGGCTGCTGCCGAAGGTCAAGGGGTACGTCCAGGTGCTGGTGGCAGGCGATGACCTCGGCATGCAGTCCGGTCCCCAGCTCTCGCCGGCCATGTACCGCGAGATCTTCCTGCCTCGCCACAAGCGCATCTACGAGCGAGCGAAGCAACTCAGCGGGGCGCATCTGTTCATGCACAACTGCGGCGGCATCTACCAACTCATCCCCGATCTCATCGAGGCCGGCGTCGAAATCCTCAACCCGGTGCAAACCTCGGCGAAGTACATGGAACCCGAGCGCCTCAAACGCGAGTTCGGCAAAGACCTCACCTTCTGGGGCGGAGGCTGCGACACGCAGGACACACTGGTGAATGGAACGCCCGACGAGGTACGCGACGATGTCCGGCGCCGCCTCGATATTTGGATGCCGGGTGGAGGCTACGTCTGGACGCAAGTTCACAATGTGCTTTCCGACGTTCCACCGGAGAACGTTGTCGCAATGCTCGATGCGGCTTACGAATACGGACGTTATTGAAAGAACGCTATGAAGAATCTCCTCTTATTCCTTTGCATGATGGCAGCGGCCGGCTCGCTTTACGGGCAAATCAACTCGCTGACGCACGATGAAGCCGATGACGGGTGGGTGCTGCTGTTCGATGGCGAAACCCTCTTCGGCTGGACGCCGGAAGGGGGCGCGGAGTGGAGGGTCGAAGGCGGTGCTCTTGCCGCCGACGCCGGCGAGTCGGGCTGGCTTCGTTCGAATGCCACGTTCGCCGATTTTATGCTCGACCTCGAGTTCCGCGCCGGAGCCGAGGGAAACAGCGGCGTCTTCGTTCGCTCGGCCGCCCGCGGCGCGCCTCATGAGACTGGCTACGAGGTTCAGATCTGGAACCAACATCCTGACTTCCCCACCGGCAGCCTTGTCGGCCATTCGGCGGCAAAAAAGACCGATCACAAGCCGGACCAATGGAATCGATATCAGATCCGCGCCCAGGGCGGCAAGTGGACCGTTACCTTGAACGGCGAGCAGGTACTCGACGCCTATGCCCAAAAGTCGAGGGCTGGCCATATCGGGCTTCAGTACAACCCCGGCAAGAAAATCGAGTTCCGCAACATCAAGCTCAAGCCGCTGGGACTCAAACCCATATTCAACGGTCGCGACCTGACCGGGTGGAGTGAGTTCAACCGTCCGAAACCGGTGGAGCATCCGCCTGTCTGGACCGTCGAAAACGCCGCCATCCACGTCGAGAAGGGTCCCGGACAGCTCGAAACAACTGACCGGTGGGCCGATTTCGTGCTGCAACTCGATATCCGGACCAATCCGGCGAGCCCGGATCAGCACCCGAACAGCGGCGTGTTCTTTCGCGGAACCCCACAGACCTTTTGGTCGGGGTATGAATCACAGATCCGGAACGAATACGCCGATGGCGATCCGTCGAAGCCGGTCGACTTCGGCGCCGGAGGCATTTATCATAGCCAGCCGGCGCGGCGCATTGTCGCCGAGGACGGCGAGTACTTCACCAAGACCGTCGTCGCAAGCGGCCGGCACATAGCGGTCTGGGTAAACGGAATCCAGGTCAGCGATTTTCACGATGAACGCCCGGAAGGCGACAACGTGCGGGAGAACGAAGCCGTCCTCACACCGGGGGTCATCAGCCTCCAGGCGCATGATCCCACCACCAACCTCGACTTCCGCGACATCCGCCTCGCCACGTTGCCGTAAACGATCTTCGGATTCCGGACAGTCACCGCCGCGCAAGAGAGTCCGCCGCCCTCCGGCCGTTCACCCCGGGCGCGACCCGAAGCAGCACGTAGGACTTCAGCCGGCTGGCGAACTTCGGCGAAGCCAGCCGCGCCGACACATAGAGGACCGCGTGATGGATGCGCCAGAAGCCCCGCTCCGGGAGAGTGACCCGCCGGCGTGGGCCGCGTACCTCGTAGCCGAGTTCCGAGAGCAGATCACCCGCCACCGACTCGAACAGTATCCGCTGGCGCCGCTTCATCCGGGTTCGCCAGCCTCCAGCGTTGTCCGTGACGACCGTCGATTTCGACCGACCGCCGTCCTCCGGCCGTTTCCGCCGCCAGCCCAGCGGCCCCAGATTCAGCCTGTTTGGTTTCAGCACCTCCTCGCAGAACGGCTCGCCGATGAAATCGCACACCCGCCGCATCACGCCCTCGGTATCGCGCAGCAGCTCCTCGTAGCGGACTTCCATGTATGAGCCCGGCGGCAACTGCCGGCCGACTCGCATGCCGGCCCTGACACGATCTCTCCAATAACAGGCGGCCATGTAGGTGTTGCGCGGCTCCATTTTCCTGCGCAACCAGGAGAGGGCCACGTCGCGACCGTCCCGGTAGACGTGCAGAATCTTCGCCCTGGGAAACAGTTCGAGCAGCGTTGGAATGGCCCCCAGGTAATGCGGTGTTTTGTCGCCCCAGCGCGGCTTGCCCTCGCTCCTTGCCCATGCGCCGTGAAGGCGGCAGACCATCTCTGTGAAGGAACGGCAGCCGCCGAAGTCATCCGGCGTCAGCTCCAGCCTCCATCGCCGCACCCACATGTTCGATAGCATGTGCCTCGCGGTTCGCCGCGCCTCGGCATCGGTGCGGGGATTCCCATAGCCGGCGTAAAGGCTTGGAATGAAGTGAGATTCGTCGGGCAGAGAGACGCGGGGATGCGCACGTAAAAGGTCTCGAAGCAGCGCCGTGCCGCTTCGTGCGCATCCCACTACAAAAACGGGCGAGTCACAGTGTTCCGGATCGTCGTGGCTGGTCACTGTGACGGCGGCTCTTCGGCGAACATTTCATCAGGGAGCTCCTCCGGCACGTTGAAATCGATCACCGCGTCGGCGGAGTACTTGTTGTAAAGGCGGAACTCAACTTCGTTCTTCGTCATGAGCCTGCCCTGCCGCATATTCATCTTGAACTTCAGCGGCAGCATGAATTCGTTGCCGCTGATCTCGATCAGGTCGTAGTCGAGGACCGTGCTGGCTTCCTGAATGGGGAACGACGGGTCGATATTCACGGCGTTGAGCTCAATCCGGCTCACCGTCAGCGTGTCCTTGTCGACATAGACAAGTCCGCGATAGGCCGGTACCGTGCTCATGGTCTTCTCAAAGCTGATGGTCCACTTGGACCGTTCGGCGGGCACGAAGTAGTTGTATACGTGACAGAGCCGCCCCCGCAGCTTGCCCCATCGCTCCCACTGGAAAATGGCGTCCGTCTCCGGCGAGAACAGTTCCTTCATCATCGATCCGAACTCGCCGCTCGACGTGGAGCCGCCCACGTCGTGGATGCTATCCATGTTCACCGGACGATTGTTGATCAGAATGACCTTGTAGTCCTCCTTCTGATCAAAGTAGGTGACCTTGGCCGTCACCGTGTCCAGTTTTCGCCAGAACTCCATCCCGGTCGGGTCCGCGTATCGCCGGGTCACCTGGGTGCAGATGAAGTCCGGCAATTGCTCGACATACGACATGGCGTATTCGCGAGCTTCCTCGATCACCCGCTCTTGCTCTTCCGGCGAAGGCGGGGGCATCGGAGGGAGCCGGGAGTCGACCACCGGCTCCGCCTTCGTGAGATTCGCCGACTGCTCGCGAAGCAGGTGGAGGGCCTCCAAGGTTCGTGGTCCGGCGCCATAGCCCTGGAGATCTTCAATCACCGACACGCTCAGCTTCTCGGTGAGCTGGACGTTCTCCAGGTACTTCGCAACCTTCTTATCCTTGTGCCCCAGCTCGATCGAAGAACGGACCATCTTCACCACCGCGTCGACGGACAGCTTCTGCGCCGCGGCCGGCACGGTCAGCAACAAGCTCACAATCGCCAGTCGTGCCCACATACTCATATCTTCTCAAAACAGACGTTGCACTGACCGGCTCGGT
>CAYLSS010000281.1:5001-6112 GCA_964385765.1 uncultured Solibacteraceae bacterium | reverse complement strand
ACTCGTGAGCGGTATCGGCTGGGGGATCCTTATCTCACGGCTGGCTTCGAGCGTCCACCATCCGAGCCGGGCGCCGACGGTGAGCACTGCGAACATGGCCACAATAAGACCCAGGAACGTCCAACGATGACCCACGACCGGATGTCGCAAAACGGCCAGCGGTTGAGTCGAGGTATCATTCGGTTCCGCGCCGAGCTCGACCAGCAGCTCACGGGCGCTTTGATAGCGATCCTCGACGTTCTTGGCCAGGAGCTTGGCTACCACCTTGCGAACCGGTTCAGGGATCTGCGCATCCAGGGGCGGGGGATCAGTATGGACGATCTGATAAAGGACGGCCATGCCGTCTTCGCCGCTGAACGGAGTCTTGCCGGCAAGCATTTCGTAGAGCGTGACGCCCAATGACCACAAGTCCGAGCGCTGATCGACCGGCCTGCCCTCGGCCATCTCCGGGGATACATAGTAGGCCGTGCCAAGCCTCATGCCCGGTTCGGTGATCGAGAGCATGCCCTTCTTCGCCAGTCCGAAGTCGAGGACCTTGACGTCGCCGCGTTCGGTCAGCAGCAGATTCGACGGTTTGATGTCGCGATGCACCACGCCGGACTCGTGGGCGTGCTCGAGAGCCCGGGCCACCTGGATCGTGATTGATACCGCCACCTCAACGCCCAAAGAACCGGCCTCGAGCTTCTGCTGCAGTGTCTGGCCTTCGTAGTACGCCATGGCGATGTAGAGGCGGCCATCCTGCGTTTGGCCGATGTCGTAGACCGTGCAGATGCTTGGATGGTCGAGCTGCGACGCAGCCCGGGCCTCGGCCAGCAGCCGTTCTTTGTGGATGGGGGTGGCGGTTAGATCTGGGGGTGGAAACTTCAGCGCGACATGCCGGCCCAGGCGTGGATCCTCGGCCTTGTAGACCACACCCATCCCCCCACGTCCTATCTCTCTGATAACACGGTAGGGACCGACCACCTGGCCAGCCGTCGCAGGTTCCTCGATGGAGGCCAGCGCTTCCAACCGGGTGGTGGTATCGATCGGCTCAATGACACCGGCGGCTTCGTCGTTGGCGCCGAGCAGGGATTCGACTTCCCGACGCAGCTCGTCGTCATCACCGCAAGCC
>CAYLSS010000281.1:4453-4991 GCA_964385765.1 uncultured Solibacteraceae bacterium | reverse complement strand
CGCGCGGAGATACTCCTGCCGCTGCCCCTCCGGATGCTCCAGTGCCTTGTCGAAGATATCTAAGGCTTCCTGCCAGCGTTCCTCTGCGGCCATATTGATTGGTGCATCCCTTTAACAGTATGCATTATGCATTAAGAATCAAATGGGCTCTACGTCATCCGGCGGGTTTGGCGGAATGCGGATCGGATACTCGTCCCGGCGCCGCTGCTACCATAGGACTCTGATCATTGCGCATTGGGATCCATACCTCGATTGCGGGCTCGTTGGAGAACGCGGCCGCCAGGGCCGCCGCACTGGGCGCCAACACCTTCCAGATTTTCTCCTCGAGCCCCCGCATGTGGCGGGCGGGACTTCCGGGCGCCGACGAGGTTCGGCGAATGCGCGAATCTCGCGAGCGATTGGGTCTCGCGCCCCTGGTCATCCATGACAACTATCTGATCAACCTGGCGGCGGCTGACGAGGCGCTGCGGCTGAAGTCCGTGGCGGCGTTCCGCGGCGAGATCGAGGAGCGCCACGCCCTGGTCGCGCTGGACCCGGA
>CAYLSS010000281.1:4008-4443 GCA_964385765.1 uncultured Solibacteraceae bacterium | reverse complement strand
ACGGGCTCTGGTAATCGGTGCGGAGTACCTGGTGGCGCATCCGGGCAGCGCCAGAGGACAGTCGATGGATGAGGCCGTTGTCCGGGTGGCCCGCTCACTCGCGGAGGCCAGCGCCGAGTTCCCGGATAGCGGCGGTCTCACGCTCCTCCTCGAGAATACGGCCGGGGCGGGATCGGTCATCGGAAGCCGGTTCGAGGAGCTGGCCCAGATCCGGCTCTTGGTCCAAAACGAGACCGTCTTCGAGATCGGTTATTGCCTCGATACGGCTCATTGCCTGGCTTCCGGTTATGATGTGGCCACGGCGGCAGGCCTACGAAAGACGGTTCGGGAAGCGGACGAACTTCTTGACATGGATCGCGTGCACGTGATCCACGCTAACGATTCAAAGACACCACTCAACTCCCGGGTAGACCGTCACGAGCATATCGGCAAAGG
>CAYLSS010000281.1:0-3998 GCA_964385765.1 uncultured Solibacteraceae bacterium | reverse complement strand
CAAAGGATACATCGGAGAGAATGGCTTCCGGCGTATCCTGCGACATCCGAAACTGCGGCCGAAGCCGTTCATCCTCGAGACGCCGATCGACAACGAGGGCGACGACCGGCGAAACATCGACTTGCTCAAGGCACTCGGCCGGAGGTCTCCTCATCGCGCGGTTCGGGGCGAACGCCTGCTCCGAGCCGATTGTTGAATTGAGCACGGGGCTTTGGCGGACGATGGCCCGGTGCTGGACAATGAAGTAATCGTGTCGCGAACTGTTCGTGAGTTCGAGTCCGACTTCCGCGTCGAGCTCACCGGTTCCGGATCGGGTCCTGGAATGACCCGAAACTTCGGGGGGGTCGCGATCCGCCATTGAATGCGGGCCGGGAGCGCCGGACGGGCCAGTATTTCGCAAGAGACAGAAAACTATGCCGGAAAAGTCTTACGACCACAAACTGATCGAGCCGAAGTGGCAGAAAAGATGGGACGAGAGTGATTTCTATAAGGTTGACGAGAATCCCTTCAAGCCCAAGTACTATCTGCTCGAGATGCTGCCCTACCCGAGCGGGACGCTCCACGTGGGTCATATCCGCAACTACACCATCGGGGACGCTCTGGCTCGATACAAGATGATGCAGGGCTTCAACGTTCTTCATCCGATGGGCTGGGACGCTTTCGGACTGCCCGCCGAAAACGCAGCCATTAAGAACAATCGCCACCCGCGGGATTGGACGATGGCCAACATCGCGTTGATGAAACGGCAACACCGCCGTTACGGCTTCAGCTACGACTGGAGTCGTGAGATTGCGACTTGTGACCCGGAATACTATCGCTGGAACCAGTGGTTCTTCCTCAAGATGCTCGAACGCGGACTGGCCTACCGGAAGGAAGCCATGCTGAACTGGTGCCCCCAGTGTGCCACTGTACTGGCCAACGAGCAAGTGGTGGATGGTTGCTGCTGGCGGCACGAGGATATCCACGTCGAACAGCGGGCCATGCAGCAATGGTTTCTCAAGATCACTGCTTATGCGGACGAGCTGCTGGCAGATCTCGATCAGCTTGAAGGCGACTGGCCCGAGCGCGTTATCACCATGCAGCGCAACTGGATCGGGCGATCGGTGGGGACGGAGGCCGTTTTTCCGGTCGAAGGCGCCGGGGACAAGATCCGCATCTTCACCACCCGCGTCGATACGATTTACGGAGCGACCTGCGTGATTCTGGCGCCCGAGCATCCCCTGGTCGAGAAGCTGTCTGACGAGAAGACCATAGCCCGGGCCAGGCAGATGATCGACGCCCGCGTTGGAAAGGATGCGGGCGACATTGAAAAGGATGGCGCTCCGGTTGGCGCGTTTGCGGTTAACCCGTACAACGGAGAGCGACTCCCTATCTGGATCGCCAACTTCGTCCTGATGACCTACGGCACGGGGGCCATTATGGCGGTGCCGGCTCATGACCAGCGCGACTTCGAGTTCTGTCGCAAGTACGGGATCCCGGTGCGTCCGGTCATCCGCCCGGTGGACGGTGAGCTGCCCGTCGAGAGCGAGATGGAAGAGGCGGCAGCAATCTACGGCATTCTCGAGAATTCGGGAGAATTCTCCGGGCTCGAAAGCGTCGTGGCGCAGCAGCGCATGAACGAACGCGCCGAGCGAGAGGGGTTCGGTCAGGCTTCGGTGACCTATCGCATCAAGGATTGGGGCATTTCGCGACAGCGTTACTGGGGCACGCCGATCCCAGTAATTCATTGTGACGCCTGCGGAATTGTGCCGGTGCCGGAGAGCGAACTGCCGGTGAAGCTCCCGCTCGATCTGAAGATTGAGGTCGTCGGAGGATCACCGCTCGCGCGTGCGCCAGAGTTTGTCAACGTATCCTGCCCGAACTGCGGCGCCGGGGCCCGGCGCGAGACCGACACGATGGATACGTTCATCGACTCGTCTTGGTACTTCTACCGCTATTGCGACCCGCACAATGATTCAGCCCCGTTTGACACGGCCAAGATCGACTACTGGTTCCCGATCGACCAGTACATCGGCGGCGTCGAGCACGCCATCCTGCACCTGATCTATTCGCGTTTCTGGACTAAGATGATGCGTGATCTGGGTTTGAACAATAACGCCGAGCCTGCCCAGCGGCTGTTCACGCAGGGAATGGTGATCAAAGACGGCTTCAAGATGTCCAAGAGCAAGGGCAACGTGGTCAGCGCCGATGGAATCGCCGAATCACACGGCACCGACACGGCGCGCATGTTCGGTCTGTTTGCGGCCCCGCCCGAGAAGGACCTTGACTGGCTGGACGCCGGCGTCGACGGCATCCATCGCTTCCTGAGCCGTGTCTACCGCTTCGTCACTCGCAATGCCGACCTGGCGCGGGGGGAAGCGACAGGGTCAGCGGACGCTGATCGGCAGGCGTTGCGTAAGCTCCACCAGGTGGTTCGCAAAACGACGGAGGACTTCGATACGCGCTGGCATTTCAACACCTCGATCGCGGCGGTCATGGAACTCATGAACCTGCTCGGATCGGTAGAAAGCCAGCTATCGTCAAAAGCAACGCGTGAGATCCTCGACACGCTGGTTCTTTTGCTGGGGCCGTTTGCCCCATACCTGGCCGAGGAGTTGTGGGAGGAATTGGGTCACGAGGGTCCAGTCTTTTATCAGAAGTGGCCTCGGTTCGATCCCGAACTGGCGAGGGATGACGAGATCGAAGTGGTCCTCCAAGTCAAGGGCAAGGTGCGCAGCCGCATGACCGTTCCGGCCGGAATATCCAGGGACGAGCTCGAACGCCGGGCGCTCGCCGACAACCGGATACAGGAACTGATCGCCGGCAAGCAAGTGGTCAAGGTCATTGCCGTGCCGGACAAGCTGGTTAACATCGTGATGAGATAGAAGGCCCGCGAAGCCGCAGCGCATCAATGGGGGCTGCCGTCGCTGCGATTGGTGTGATAAGAGAACTGGCCGCCCGCTGAGGAGCCGGAGCCTTCGCCTTGAGCACACAGATGATCCGGCCGTGCGAGCGTTGGTTCCAAGCGCCGGCAGAGGCTACATTGGGAGTTGCCTCGCATCCTCGCGGTTCCTAATGACGACGGTTACGGACCCTCGGCGCTGCTTTCCTATGTCGTCAAGGCGATTCTGGACCTGGATCCGAAGGTTTGCGTCTCAATCTGGAACGACTCTGCCTATGATTTCAATCGGCAACTCTATTCGAGCTCGATCGCCGCGGGGCGTGTTTCGGTCGAGCGCAGATCCGGGCTGATCAGGCTCTCCCGGCCCGACGGCCGGCTATCCATTCCGGAGACGCTCGAGCGGCTTCGCAACTACCGGCAGGCAAGTGACCGATTCGGTACCGAAGCCGATCCCGCGGACTACGACCTCGTCGTCGACTTCGGGGTCCCCACCGCCGCGCGGTGGGCGCGCCGTCACCAGGTTCCCTCGTTCACCGTCTTCGATCATGCCTGGAGCAAAACACTGAGTTTGATTGCGGGAGGGAAGGTCGCGCTTGGCTGGCTGGATCTGATAGCGGCGCTGCGGGCCGAGGAACAAGACGCCGCGCGCGTCGCTCTCTTCCCGCCGATCATCACTCCGGAACCATTCCGCCTCCACTGGGCGGATCTGATAGGAATGGATCGAATCGACGTCTTGGACGGCGTCTTTTTGGAACCCGAGCCCTGGGCGCATCGCAAGGCAGCCGATTTTCTGGGGCTTCGCCGTCCGGGACGTGTTGTGCTGCTTCAGGGTGGCGGAACCGAGGTCTGGAAACGACCGCTCAGACTTCTGCTCCGGCAGATCCTCGATCCGAAAGGGCGCCAGCGGCTCAGTGAGGCCCGGCTTACGCTCGTGGTCGGATTCTCCGGTCGAATCCTCAAGGTCCATGAGGCCAAGTCTCTGGACCGTTATCAGCGTGTGCGTCCATGGAGGCAGCCGGCGGGCGGTACCACGCAGACTTTGCTGCCGGCCATTGACTTCGCGATTCTGCGCGCCGGCGGCGGGTCAGTGAACGATGCCATCGCCCATCGCATTCCC
>CAYLSS010000280.1:0-6120 GCA_964385765.1 uncultured Solibacteraceae bacterium | reverse complement strand
AGGAGACATCGAGCCCGGCGGCGTCGAGATCGAAACTGTAAGCGTCCTTCATAATGAACTGCCGGACGCGCAGGAGTCCCGATTTCGGACGTGGCTCGTCCCGGAACTTCGTCTGGATCTGGTACCAGATCTGCGGCAGTTGCTTGTAGCTGCGCAATTCGCCCCGGGCGATGTCCGTCATCACTTCCTCGTGAGTCATGCCCAGGCAAATGTTCCGCTGGAACCGGTCTTTCAGACGGAACATGTTCGCGCCCATGACTTCCCACCGGCCGGACTCCTGCCAGAGCTCGGCGGGATGCAAGGCCGGCAGCAGCATCTCCTGGGCGCCGATGGCGTCCATCTCCTCGCGCACAATTTGTATGATCTTCAGCAGTGACCGGTTGGCGAGGAACAGATGGCTGTAGATTCCGGCCGCCAGTTGCCGGATATAGCCGGCGCGCAGCAGCAGGCGATGGCTCGGCACTTCGGCTTCGGCCGGGGTTTCGCGCAAAGTGGGAATGAATAACTTGCTCCAGTGCATAGAGTTCTCAGAGGGTCAGGAAAGGTAGAAGCACAATTCTAACATGGTAGAATTGAGGATCATCCCCTCCATGAAGATTGCCATCGGATCCGATCATGCGGGGTTCGCGCTGAAAGAACAGCTCCTCCAGGCGCTTGCCTCGGCCGGTCACGAAGTTCGGGACTTCGGCACATACAGCAGCGAGCGCACGGACTATCCCGACTTTGCGATCGCAGTGTCGGAGGCGGTGACGGCCGGGGAGGTGGAGCGAGGCATTCTGGTCTGCTCGACCGGCGTCGGCATGTCGATTGCGGCCAACAAGATGCCCGGCATCCGAGCGGCGCTGGCCACGAATCCCGACGAAGTTGCGCTGACGCGGTCGCATAACGACGCCAACGTGCTCACCATCGGGGCCAAGTACGTGGCGGCATCCGAAGCCCGGGATCTGGTGGAGATCTTCCTGGCGACCGGCTTCGAAGGCGGTCGGCACGCCCGGCGAATCGCCAAGATCATGGCGCTCGAGGACGTCCAGGAAGATCCAATCAAACGAAAGGGGGCCTATGAGAATGACCGAGCAGAAACTAGCCCAAAGAACGCTTGGCGAACTTGATCCCGAGATTCATGAACTGCTGCAGCGGGAGCTGGAACGCCAGAACAACGGCATCGAGTTGATCGCCAGCGAGAACTTCACCGGAGAGGCCGTCCTCGAGGCGACCGGCAGCGTTCTGACGAACAAGTACGCTGAGGGCTACCCCGGACGCCGCTATTACGGTGGATGCGAACACATCGATGAGGTCGAGGAACTGGCCCGCGAGCGCGCCAAGAAGCTTTTTGGAGCCGAGTTCGCCAACGTTCAGCCTCACTCCGGGTCGCAGGCGAACCAGGCGGCCTACGCTGCCGTGGCCAAGCCGGGCGACACCGTACTGGGGATGAATCTCGCCCACGGAGGACACCTCACCCACGGACATCACCTCAACTTCTCAGGGCAGACCTATCACATCGTGCCGTACGGTGTCCGCAAAGAGGACGAGCAGATCGACTACGACGAGTTGGCGCGCCTTGCCGCCGAGCACAAGCCGCGTCTGATTTTAGCCGGCGGCAGCGCTTACCCTCGCATCATCGACTTCAAGCGGTTCCGCGAAATCGCCGATTCGGTCGATGCCGTCTTGCTGGTCGACATGGCTCACTTCTCGGGCTTGGTCGCCGCCGGTGTCCATCCGAATCCTTGCGAATACGCCGACATTGTGACCTCGACCACCCACAAGACGCTGCGCGGGCCGCGGTCCGGGATCATCCTCGCGAAGGAGAAGTATGCGAAGGAGATCAACCGAAGCGTCTTCCCCGGTGTGCAGGGCGGACCGTTGTGCCACGTTATCGCGGCGAAGGCGGTGTGCCTGAAAGATGCGATGACACCGGAGTTCGCCGCCTACGGCCGCCAGATAGTCGCCAATGCCCAGGCGCTGGCCCGGGGACTCGCCGGCAGCGGCTGGCGTCCGGTTTCCGGCGGAACCGACACCCACCTGGTGTTGGTTGACCTTTTCTCGAAAGGCGTGCGCGGCAAGCAAGCCGAGGCGGCGCTCGACCGGGCACGGATCACCGTCAACAAGAACGCCATCCCGTTCGACGTGAATCCGCCACTGAATCCGAGCGGGATCCGCTTGGGTTCGCCCGCGGTGACCACGCGCGGATTCCTCGAGGACGATATGATCGAGGTCGCCTCCTGCATTGCCGCCATCCTCGACCGCCTGGGCGGGGAGGAAGCGGAACTGGAGCGGGAAATCGAATCGGTCCAGCGGCGTGTCCGGGCACTGACCGAAAAACACCCGCTCTACGCCTGGAAATTCAGCCACGCCGGCGCCTGACCGAATGCCTCTTCGAATTGTTCTGGATGCCCGGCACCTCAAGGATTTCGGTGTCGGCACCTACATCCGAAATCTGACGCGCAGCCTGGCTCAGGTGGACCAGGAGAACCGCTACGTGCTGATTGCCCGCTCCGAGGATAAGGCCGACCTCGCGGGCTTTCCGGAGAACTTCGAAATTGTCGGCTACGAGACTCCGGATTCGAACCTCCTGGACAATCTGGGCTTTCCCGCGTTCCTGCGACGATTTCAAGCCGATGTCTTCCACATCCCGCTCACCCAGGCTCCGCTGTTCATGCTCAAGCCCTACGTGATCACCGTCCATGACCTCAGTGTCTTCCTCTATGACGAAAGGAAGGGATGGGCGAGCCAGTTCCGACTCTTCCAGGCCCGGAGAAGCCTGCAGCGCGCCGACAAGGTGATTGCTGTTTCGGCCGCCACCCGCCGCGACGTTGAAAACATCATCGGCATCCCTCCGGAACGCATTCGCCAGATCTACAACGCACCCGATCCCCGTTTCATCGGGCAGCCGACCGCCGGCGACGCCCGCGCCGCCGGACCGGGCCGGCAACGCCGCTACCGGGAACGGATTCTGGAGCGTTACCAGATCAAATATCCGTTCATTCTCTACGTGGGCAACATCCGCCCGCAGAAAAACGTCCCACGGCTGATCGAGGCCTTTGCGGTCCTCCGCGGGGAGTTGCTGCAGCACGACAAGTACGCGGATCTGCGGCTCATCGTCATCGGGGACGAAATCTCGCGCTATCCGGCGGTACGGCTCGCGGCGATGCAGAGCCGCGTCGAGAATGCGGTCCGTTTCCTGGGCTTCGTGCCCATTGACACCCTGCGGGTCTTTTACGAAGCCGCAACCGTATTCGCCTTTCCCTCTCTCTACGAAGGCTTCGGCCTCCCTCCCCTGGAAGCAATGGCCGCCGGCACTCCCGTGGTGACGTCGAATGTCAGTTCGCTGCCGGAGGTGGTGGGCGATGCCGCCGTTGTGGTGAACCCCGACAACGTGTTCGATATCGCGCGCGGCCTGCGCGATGCTCTCCTTGATGAAGAACTAAGGGAAACCCTTATCGCCCGCGGCTACCAGCAGGTCAAGCGCTTCAACTGGCGGACGACCGCGGAAGAGGTCCTCGATACATACCGTCAGGTCGCGGCAGCGCGCCAATTCGGGTGACACGGCCGGATTCCTTCCGCGGGGTCGCGCTCAACTCGATCTCGATGAGCTGGGTCACCGAGATCTCCAGCGCCTCGAGCAGGCGGTCGGCGATATTCGGGGTGAGAGTTCTCACCCCGCAAAGCACATTATGAATATGCGATTGCGAAATGCCGATCTGGCGCGCCAACCCGCGCTCAGTGATCTCGCCGTTACAGATGCGCACCCGAACCATCATTCGCAGCCGGCTAAGCAGCTCTTCGAAGCCCATTTTCGATCTCTCTCCATTTTCTTATAGAAATAGGTAAGCATATTTTTCTAGAATCCTAATATATTTATTTTTTATTAAACAGTCAAGCATCAGACCTAAATATCTCGTTAATCCATTGATGGGTCAGTACCTTGCGGGCCCGCGTGGGTACCGGAGCCAGGGGCGCGCGTGCCGAGACGGTTCCGGCAATATTGACAATAATTCGCCTTCGCTTACGATATGACCATGACCTCGGGCAAGCCTCCAGGCACATCAGAGAGGCGATCACGAGAGCTCTAAAACAAGGACTTGGCTAATTATGGAATGGACCCGATCTGAAACATTGGCATTGGCTGTGAACTCCTGCTCGACCTGCCATGGTCTGGGCTTGGTTTTTGGCAAGCAGGGGAAATCGAATCCCTGTAAATGTGTGCTTCGCGCTATTTTTCGTCTCTGCTACGCTCGCTTTCGGCACTGCGCCGCCAAGGAGAAGCACATGACGAAAGTCAGCCTTCACTTCACGCCCGGTCGTGACCGCCGCATGACGTGGGGGCGCAAGGACGAGGAGTACATGGCTGATTTCATCCTGGTCTCGAAACGCACTCTAACATCCGAAGAATACAAGCTCTTCAAGTATCATTTCCTGCTCGGCGCCGACTGGAAACTCTGCACACGCAAGCAAAAAATGGATCGCGGCAGCTTTTTTCACGCCGTTTACCGTATCCAGCAGAAGCTCGGTCGCGTCTTCGCGGAGCTGCAGCCTTATGCGCTGTACCCGCTCGAGGAGTACTTCGCGACGACCGTGAACGCTGCGGAACCGATCACGATGCGATCCTCCCCTCCAACGCATATCCGGCCGATCCAGCCACCGCTGCAGCAGGCCGCCTGAGGAGAATTGGAAGTTGATCGGCGGCGGGGCCTTATCAAACAGGCGCCCGCCGCCGATGGTTCGGATGAGAACAATGCTTGTAGAAACGCCTGCACGAAGACGCCTCCGCGAGTTGGATACCTCGCTGGGCGTATCACACCCCTACCGGCGGCATTTGTGGCTTTGCTCGCTCGGTGTACCGATCCATTGCTGGTGTCTTGACCGGGAACTGGTCCATCATGCGACCCGTCAGGGAGAGCAGATCGAGCCGGAGGATCGGGTGGGCTGGTCTTGCAAGAAGGCGGCTTGAAGCGCAAACAAAGCCAATCGCCGGCCAAGTTCAGTTGTCAGTGGCCGCGGGGACAAGTGTTTCGGCGTCATCGTTGACCTGGTGGCGGTGGAGAATGCGGCGAAGTTCCTTCAGGTCGAACGGCTTGGCCAGGTAGTCATTCATACCTGCGTCGGTGCAGCGGTCGCGGTCGCCTTTCATGACGTGGGCCGTCAAGGCCACAATCGGGACTGGCGGCCGACCCGTCTCTCGTTCCAGTTGGCGTATGGCCCGAGTGGCCTCCAGGCCATCCAGATCGGGCATTTGGACGTCCATCAGCACAATATCGAAGAACGATTGCTCGAATGCTTGAATGGCTTCCCGACCGGTCTCCGCCAGTTCCACCGTATGCCCGAACTTTTTCAGAAAGCTGAGAGCCACCCGCTGATTGACCGCGTTGTCCTCGGCCAGCAGGACCCGCAGCGATCCATTGGGTTCATCCGCTTGTTCCACTTGGAACGGTTCCTCCACGCTAGGCCCCCGCGCCGACAGCAGTGCCGCGATCGTTTCTCTGAGCTTGCGCCGGCCAGCCAGCTTGCTGGCGATCGGGGCCACGTCCCGCTCTCCGGCCAACCCCACTTCGACCGTGTGAAGCAGCAGGATGACCGCGTCGCTCCGCTGCTCGCGGATGGCTACAGCGGTCTCCCGTCCGCTCATGCCGGCCATTTGCAGGTCAATCAGAAAAATATCGTAGTCCTGATAATCGCTGGACCCGTCGCGCGAATATTCCAGCGCCTCGGCGCCGCTCGCGGCGACCGAGCACTCCAGTCCACACCACCGGACCGCGGCCGCCAGCATCGACCGGGCGACGGGATTATCGTCCACCACGAGCGCTCGCCGGCCCTGGAGTTCCGAAGCCTTTCCTTCATCG
The DNA here is from genome assembly GCA_964385765.1 of uncultured Solibacteraceae bacterium. Lineage (GTDB taxonomy): Bacteria > Acidobacteriota > Terriglobia > Bryobacterales > Bryobacteraceae > CAWELS01. Next base: position 283 of record CAYLSS010000280.1, on the reverse strand, counting down.
TCCTTGTCGCTTTCGGCCTCGAGCCGGACTGTGAAACGGAACGTGCTCCCGGCCCCGGGACGGCTCTCGACGGTAATCCTCCCCTTCATGAGCCGCACCAGACGATTCGAGATGGACAGTCCGAGTCCCGTTCCGCCGTACTTCCGGGTCGTGGAGCCGTCCGCCTGCGTGAACACCTCGAAGATCGACTCCTGCTTGTCCTCTGGAATACCGATTCCCGTATCCCGGACCGACACCTCCAGCAACACCTCCTGACCGCTCTGCTCCAGCCGCCGCACCGAAA
>CAYLSS010000279.1:0-6127 GCA_964385765.1 uncultured Solibacteraceae bacterium | reverse complement strand
AGCGGCAGTTGCAGGTCGGCAGTAGCCTTCAATTCGAGCACCGCCAGCCGGCCATCTCTTCCGACAGCCAACAAATCGAGAACACCGCGCTCCAGGCCCGAGACGGCGGGCACCTGGCCATAAACCGGCGACTCCAGGAGGTCTGGATCGAGTACGCGCAACCGGCTTCGCACCTGGGATTCGAGCCACGCTTCCGGGAGCCGCGTGTGAAGCGGATGCTGGGGGTCAGCAGCCTCGGGGGACCGGATCCGCGACACCTCGCTGGCCAGGGCGGCCACCTTGTCATGCGGGTCCGCGCGCACACTGCTTTTTCGGTCGATGCCGGCGCGAACCTGTTTGCCGGCGAGCCGGGCAATCTCGAGCCCACGCACCCGGATGCAGCAACTGCCATCCTGGGCGGTGCAAGTGGCAACGCCAGGGATGCCGGCGAGCTTCGCGGTCAGTTCCGCGGCCACGATGGAATCGGGTTCCCGCCAGGGCTCGAGATAGCTGCGGAGATTGCCATGGTCCCGAGGATCGAGCCGCTCCTCGCCGCCGTCGTCATCGTAGGCATAAAGGAGGCATCGCACCAGGCGGGCATCGAGCCAGCGCATTCGCAGACAGGTGGTTACGTGCTCGCCGGCAGGCAGGTAGAGCACGAGGCCCGCCACCTTTCTGCGGCGCTCGCGACGGCGCAGATAATCGAGCCAGACCAGGCCGAATGCCAGAGCGTCCGAGGGACTCCCGGAATGTTGCGCCGCCCCAAGCGCGGCCCATGCGGCGTTAGCTTTTGCGAGCAGCGCTCTCGGATAGGCGGGTGACAGTGTGTGTTCCAGATCGGGTCCCGTTGTGATCGCGTCCAGCCTCCAGCCCGGGAACTGCCGGCGAAGAAAACGACGGAACCTTTCGCGAAACTCCTGACGGCGCCCCTGCAGAGTGAGCGAGGCATAAACCGGGCGCGCCTGATCGACGAAGGTCGCGGTATGCCGCCGCTTGCCGAAGCTTTCAACAGCAACCTCGAGGCGTCCGGGCGAGCTTCTTTGCACGCCTACAATCTTGCGTGACACGTTGTGGGTTTCGTCCCAGGCATCGATCAGAACCCGTCCTCCTCGCTGTTCGATGACAAAATTGCCCGTGATGAGCGGGAGTGGCTGCTCGCCGGGTTCGAGAAATGCCGGCGCTCGACACGAGGCGAGGAAATCCTCGACCGCCGACCGCAGGTCTTCTCGGGCGCTCCCCACCCGAGAGAGTGCGCAACCGGCTCCGGGATTCTCAGCAAAAACAGCCCACTACAGGACCGCCTCGAGTTCCTTCCATTCGCGACCCTGCGACTCGGCCACAGCACGGCAGGTAACTTGTCCAGCGTGCGTGTTGACTCCGAGGCGGATCGCCTCGCTGTCCTGGCAGGCCGCCTCGAAGCCCCGGTTGGCAATCTGAAGCAGGTAGGGGAAGGTAGCGTTGGTCAAGCCGAGCGTCGACGTATGAGGCACGGCCGCCGGCATGTTGGAGACACAGTAGTGGAGCACCTCGTCGACATAGTAGACCGGATCGGTATGGGTGGTGGGCCGCGAGGTCTCGAAGCAGCCGCCCTGATCAATCGAGACATCGACCATGACCGAACCACGCTTCATCCGTTCGAGCATGTCGCGCCGGACCAGCTTTGGCGCCGATGCCCCGGGAATGAGTACCGTGCCGATAACCAGGTCCGCATCGGCGATGGCGTCACGGATGGTCCAGATGCTGGATGCCATCGTCTCGACATCGCCATTGAAGATATCGTCGACCTCGCGCAGGCGGTTGAGGTTGATGTCCACCACCGTAACGCGGGCGCCCAGGCCACGGGCGACCTTCGCCGCATTGTGGCCAGCCACGCCACAGCCAAGAACGAGCACATTGGCCGGCCGCACTCCGGGGATGCCACCGAGCAGGATTCCCCGGCCGCCGCTTGGCGCCTCCAGGTACTTGGCGCCGATCTGAGCCGCCATTCTCCCGGCGACCTCGCTCATCGGCGTCAGCAGGGGCAATGAGTTGTCGCGTTCACGGATCGTCTCATAGGCGATAGCCGTGACACCCGTACCGACCAGTTTCTCGGTCAGCTCCGGCAGCGGCGCCAGATGCAGGTAGGTAAACAGAATCAGGCCGCTTCGAAGGTGGGAGTACTCGGAGGGCTGTGGTTCTTTCACCTTGATGACGAGGTCTGATTGACTCCAGACCTCGGCGGGAGTATTGACGATCCGTGCGCCAGCAGCGACATATTCGTCGTTGGGGATCGTGCTGCCAGCTCCGGCGCGGCTCTGTACGAGAACCCGATGCCCGGCTTCCACCAACGCGGAAACACCGCTGGGAACCAGCCCTACACGCGTCTCATGGTCCTTGACTTCACGAGGAACACCAATGATCATTTGCTGCCCTTTGTTGTATCGGAAGACGCATTGCCGGCGCGTTTCGGACCGAGTCCGAGCGTAATGAGCACCAGAGCGTCGAGCTTGCCGTCGGCCGGCATTTCGTGATCTTTTTCGAATCGTCGGAGCGCGGCTGAAGTTTTTGAACCCCACCGCCCATCGATGGGCCCGGGATCGTATCCCTGTTTCTTCAGGGCCAACTGAATCTGCTTGAAGCGCTCCGGCGAAGGAGCGCGCTGGGGAGAGCGGTAGGCGCCGGAGCTTTGAGCAGCCGCAGGCGGCGGTCCGGGTACCGAAACCGCTCCGGCCAGCCAAAGCAGAAAGGCGAGACCGACGGAACGTTTCACGTTCTTCAATCTACCAGACCGGCGACCGTTTTAAGGGAATGGATCGACCGGGAGGCGGGCGCCTCCCGGTAGGTGAAACTTTCACTGCGGAGTGGAACATTCCCGGCACATAAGCAACGAGGGCGTCCGACAATGGACGCCCTCGCAGATCAGAGTGTCGATTGTAGTTCCACCGGCCGGTGGGGCCGCCTCAGGGGAGCCTACCGGCGACATAGAAGGGCCGCCACTCGACCTCCCGGCCCTGTCCCGTCGGGAATGGCCGGGCCACCCGGAATGCGACTGGATCGCCGGACTTTAGGGTGGACTGCGCTTGCTCGATGTCGGTCACCGAGCCGATCGGCTGGCGGTTCACGGCCAGGATTACATCGTTCTCGCGGAGTCCGATCTCCTCGGCTAATGAACCGGGCTCCACCCGGGTTATCTTAACGCCCGTTTCCTCACCTTCGAGCTCCATCTCCCCGATGTCGGCAGGAGTGAGATTGCGGACATAAATACCGAACATCGCCTGGGAGCCTTCGTCGCTTTGTTGATTGCGTTCCTCGCGATAGAAGGAGAACCGAGGGTCGTCTTTCCAGACATTGGCGCGATCACCGATGGCCACATCGAAACTCATCCGCTTGCCGCCGCGATCGACTACGATCTCCACGGTTTCGCCTACCGGCGAATCGGCTACGCGGGCCACCAGTTCGTCGCCGTCATCAATCGGCTTGCCGTTCATCTCGAGGATAATGTCATCGGGACGAATCCCGGCTCGGTCGGCGGGACCATTCGGCTGAACGTCATTCACGACAACGCCGTGATCGACACCCAACGCCGGCAGTAGATTTGGGTCCTGTTCGCCGCTGAAGCTGACGCCGATCGACCCTCGCGTGACCCGTCCGGTCTTGATGATCTGGTTATAGACCTTGACCGCCATGTTCACCGGCAGCGCGAAGCCAACACCCTGGTAGCCGCCATTATTGGTGGCGATCATGGTATTCACGCCGATGACTTCGCCGCGGATGTTGACCAGGGGACCGCCACTGTTGCCGCGATTGATGGCCGCGTCGGTTTGAATGAAGCGCTGAAATTGCTGCGTTCCGATGTCGCGACCTTTGGCGCTCACGATGCCCACCGTGACCGTCGACTCCAGGCCGAACGGCGAGCCGATGGCGATGGCCCAGTCGCCCACCTGCGTTCCATCGGAATTGCCGATCTCAGCGGCTTGGAGTGTGCGTTCCGTGTCGATCTTGATCACGGCCAGGTCCGTCTCGACATCGAAACCGACGAGGGTGGCCTGGTGTTCGCTCTGGTCATCCATGAGCTTCACCTTGATCTTGTCGGCCTTCTCTACCACATGGTTATTGGTGAGGATGTAACCCTTCGGGTCGACGATGAACCCGGATCCAGTAGCCCGGCGCTGGAAGCGGGGGCGAGGCACGCCCTGTTCGCCGAAGAAACGCCGAAACAGGTCCATCTCGTCTTCCGGGGCCTCGCCGCCCCCACCGATCTGAGGCTCGGGGTTGTATTCGGTGGTGATGTTGACCACCGCAGGTTCGAGCCGCTGAGCCAGCCGGACGAATTCGTTCTGCAGCTTTACCGGCTCGGGAATCGTGAGCGGCTCGGCATCACTGTGGATCCCGGTGCGCTCAGCCTTCACATCGGTTCGCACTAACGTACCGATGAGAATGCCGATCGCCAGCGTCAGCAGCACCACCACTGCCGACAGGATCCTTGGCTGCCGTAGATTACTGAGAATGCTCATGGATTTCGTATGCCTCCCCAGGCGTCTCGCGTCTAGTTGTCCTTATTATAGAGGATCGTTTGTATGGTTCACGCTGTAAACTGGCGCCCTCACCGTAATTGCGGGCCGGCCGATCTGCCACACTGCCTCGTAAGATGCCCTCGCCTTTGCAAGGGTTTCAATTCGACGAACAGCACGCCGCCCAGAATGAGCGCGCCTCCGGCGAGTGCGCGCGCGCCGAGCACCTCGCCCAGGACCAGGAACGAGGTCACGGCGGCGAAGACCGGCTCGAGGGCGAAGATCAATGCTGTTCGGGTCGGACTCGTTCTCTGTTGCGCCCAGGCCTGGATGGTGAACGCCGCCGCCGTCGCCAGCAAACCCGTAATGCAGAGCGCCGCGACCAAGGTCCCGCTCCATGCTATGTGACTCTCCTCAACCCACCAAAAAGTGGACCATGCCACGGCCGCCGCCGTCACGATCTGCAGCACGCTGAGTCGCTCGAATCCGTCCCTGGGGGCGAAGTGCCCGAGCACAAGGATGTGGGCGCTGAAGAACAGCGAGCCGATCAGCGTCAGCACGTCGCCGGGGTTGACGCCAAAATCGGAGCCTTCGAGCGTCATCAGGGCCATGCCGGTAAGGGCGACGGCGACACCGGCAACCTCGGACGACCGAGGCGCTATCCGATAGACGGACGCACTCAGCAAAGGTACCAGCACAATGGCCATACCGGTCAGAAAGGCGGATTTGGAAGGAGTGGTGAATCGCAGTCCAAACGTTTGAAAAGCATAGGCGCAGATGAGGCAAAGGCCTGCCAGAACTCCGCCCTTCCACTTCATGCCGTGGTGTGACAGAGTCCCCGAAAGGCGGCCGCGGTAGGCCGCTGCCAGGACACTCCCGGCCAGCGTGAACCGGATTGCCAGGAAGAGGAGAGTGGAGACGTCATTCAGGGCTTCCTTCACCAGCACGAAGGTGGAACCCCAAACCAGCGTCACCCCGACCAGGGCGAGATCGGCCCGCATGGCGCCGGCATTGTGCTGTTTGGCATGCATCGCTTGATCGAGAACCGGGGGATCGAGAACCGGGCTCCGGGAGCCCGGTCTAGCCAGGGAGGGCGCGCACCAGCAAGGTCATCAACAAGAGGATCCGCTTGAGGCCGATCTCGCGGCCATCCGGATCGTACCATTCATCCGGCGTGTGGGCGCCGCCTCCCCGGCCGCCGGCCCCGATGGAAATGGCCTGCCGACCGAGCGAGAGCGGCACGTTGGCGTCGGTGGAAGCGCAATCTTCCTGCGATCGAATGCCGAGGTAGCGGTCCACCGCACGGACGACCTGAAGGATCATGGCGTCTTCCGGCAACCGTCCGCCGGGCCGGAAGCCGATCTCACGGATCTTGGCCGCCAGCCGCGGCCCGCCGGCGCGTCCGTTCTCAGTGGCCAGCGCGCGCTCCACCGCCGCGGTCAAAGAGGCGCCCATCTGATCGAGATTCGAAGGCTCTTCGCTTCTGAGGTCGACCTTGCTGACGGCCGATACCGGGATGGCATTGACGCTGGTTCCACCGTCAATGGTGCCGAAGTTGTACGCGGACCGAAGGCCATTGTCTCCGGCGGCGCCCTTGCGGGCGGCAATCTGCTCTTCGGCGAAAATCGTGACCGCGCGGCTCAGCGCCTGGACCGGGT
>CAYLSS010000278.1:0-6139 GCA_964385765.1 uncultured Solibacteraceae bacterium | reverse complement strand
GCCACCGTCCTAGCCAACGCCGTAGTAGGCATCGCAAAATCCACCTGACCCCCCCGCAAAACGTAACCCCATTCCCGCTTTCACACGCCTATAATGATCAGAAGCGAAAGGGACACTCACAGCGTCTAAGAAACTATGGCGGAAGCGCAAAGCCGGCGCTACACCTTCTTCAAACTGCTGCTCGTTGTGGGCGCTCTCTTAGGCATTCTGCTCTTGGTGCAATCCGCGCGCACTTATCAGTTCATTTCAAAGCAGTTGATTGTCACGGAACTCCACCGGGAAACCGGCCGACAACTCAGCTACTTCATGCAACTGGCTCATGAGAAGGACGTCGAGCGAACTCGAGACTTTTCGGCCGTGACGAGCGCCCTGCTCAACGAGCGCGGCGACGAGATCGCCTGGATTCGACTCCTCAATGCCCGTGCCGAAGTGATCCACACAGCCGGCTACCCGGAAGCTCCGCCCTGCACCGAAGAGGATACCCGGGAACTGCTCAGCGGCGAACGGGTGATGAAAACCCTTCAAACATCCGTAGGCCCGGTTCTCGTCTCTTTGCGTCCTCTCCGGCTGCGATTCACCCGGGCTCGCCCGGGCAGCGCCATATCGACGCCGGCTCCGCCGCCTGATGCGGCGAGATTCCCGCCTCCGCCGTCGGAACCCGGAATGGACGGCGAACTACGAGACCAGCGTCGAGCGTGGGGGGGACCGATTCTGGTGGAAATGGCGCTCTACTGGAGTTCCGTAGCACCGGAATTCGGAGGATTGCGCCGCGTGATGTTCATTCAGGTATCGGCAGCCATAGCGCTGCTTGCCGCGATGGCGATCATCGCCCTCCGATTCGGCAACTACCTGCACGGCAAGCAGCTCGAGCAGCAACTCGATGTCGCGCGGAACGTCCAGCAGGATCTCCTTCCCCAGGAGTTCCCGTCAAGAGAGAATCTCGATGTGTCGGCAATCTGCGACCCGGCGTGGCAGGTTGGAGGCGATTTCTACGATGCTTTTCAGCTCTCGGGTGACCGTGTGGCCCTCGTTCTTGGCGATGTCTCCGGCAAGGGCTTGCCGGCAGCTCTGCTGATGGGGCTCATTCATGGCGCCGTACGTTCCGGCATCACCGATGGCACACAACTTGAGGATGCCACCCGCCGCCTTAACGAGCTGCTGTGCGACGGCACGGCCGTGGAGCGCTTTGTGACGATGTTCTGGTGCAGTTATGCGCCGTCCCAGAACCGCCTGCGTTACGTGAATGCCGGGCACCTGGCGCCATTCGTTGTGCGGCGGGACGCTGATGGAGGAAGCGAATTGCTGCGGCTCGAAGAAGGAGGGCCCGTGCTCGGCGTCGTCCGACCGGCGCCGTACCGTGCCGGCGAAGTCGATCTCCGGATGGGCGACCTGCTCGTACTGTTCTCAGATGGCGTGATCGAAGCCGCTAACGAGCAGGAAGAGGAATATGGCGAAGAGCGCCTCGCTTCCATACTCCGCGAGATCGACGGCCAGTCCGCGACCGACGTGCGCGATACGATTCTCGCCGACGTCCGCCAGTTCGCCGGCGGCCAGACGCAGCGGGATGACCTGACCTTACTGGTAGTCCGCGCGTGCGGGGTAACCAAGCCCCAGGAAGAGCTGGAAACGGCCGAACTGCTCACTGCTTAGATCCAGCAAAGCGACAATCATCGCCCGGACTGTATACCGCTACACTGCTCAGTAGGGAGATGAACCTTTGCTAGAAAGGCTGAGCGCGCACGAGCCGCTATTGGTCAACACGATCGGCCACTCGGTCGGTGCGATTCTGTTTGCTCTGTTCCTCTACATGGTGCGCCGGGATCCGGGTGGCGTACGACTGCGCGCTAGCCGATTGTCGATCGCCGCGGCGGCGCTGGCATTTGTCTGGAACGCCGCCTCAGTAGCTGCAATTGGAGGCTATGAAGCACAGTCTTCATGGGCAGATCTGGCGATCGGAATCGCCACGACGGCGCTCAATCTACTGCCCGCCGTTCTTCTGCACATCGCCCTCGGCATTCGACACCGCATGCTGGCGAGCATCGGTTATACGCTAAGCTTTATCGCCATCGGCATTCATTGGGGCGAGTTCGTCCTCGGCGAGCCCGAATTCCACCGGCTCGGTCTGCGTTTCACGACAGTCAGTTTCGCTGCCTTGACCGCTATCGCCGCGGTTGTATCGCTTCGTTCCCGTGAGACTGAACGCGATATTGTCAACCGGCGCCTGTTCGGCATCGCAGCACTGTTTCTGTTCGCCCTCTCGTTTGTCCATTTCGGATTTGCACGGGAGCCCTGGGTGTGGCCTTTTGAAGTGCTGGTCCATCATGCCGGGATTCCACTCGCGCTGTTCGTCCTGCTGCAGGACTTCCGATTCCTGCTGCTCGATGCCTTCATCCGGGTCTTCACGAATCTCGCTGTAGCCGGCGCCACCATCGGCCTTGTGCTGGCTCTGGGCCGTTGGGCAGGAGTAGAGTATGCCGGCATCGGCGGACCATTCCGCCAGGGCATACTGATAGTCGGCGCCGCTCTCGCGCTGGTAACGTTCGCGGCTTTCCGGGAAAGACTGCAAGGTACGCTGACTCGAATCCTGTTCCGGCGTACCGATCTCGATGAGGCGCTCGCCGAGCTGCGCACTCATGAGGATCTGCGAGGCGACGAGGAGTATCTTGACTGGGCTGTGCGTCGAATTGCCCGGTACCTGGAAGCGGAATGCCATCTGGCAGGGCAAAATCTTGCCGCCTGTCTCCGTCACCTGGATACCGCCGGACCCATCCTGGCAGCAGACGCCGGAGACTGCCGGGAGGCTCTTGACGCTGCCGGGGCCGAGGTCGCGTTTCCACTTCGGTTGAGCTCCGACGAAGTCCGCTACTATCTGCTCGGGCGGCGTCCAGGCGGCCGGCCTTACCTGAGTGAAGACATCCAGGCGCTGGCGCGGCTGACCGCTGAGGTGGTGGACCATGTGAAGCACTACCGAGACCTCGAGATGCGGCGCCTGGTCTCTCAGGCCGAACTGAGGGCACTGCAAGCGCAAATCCATCCGCACTTCCTCTTCAATGCCTTGAACACACTCTACGGCGCGATCCCTCGGCAAGCCCGCGGCGCCCGGGATACGGTGCTGAATCTCGCCGATATCCTGCGCTACTTCCTGCAATCGGGCAAGACCTTTATCCCGCTCGAGGAAGAGCTCAAGATCGTCCGCGCCTATCTCGAGATTGAACAACTCCGGCTGGGCGACCGATTGCGGGCGACCGTTGACGCCGATCCCGCCACACTCTCGCTCCCCATTCCGATGCTGACCATCCAGCCGCTCGTGGAGAACGCTGTCAAGCACGGCGTCTCGGCACGAGCAGCCGGCGGCGACGTCGCCGTGCAAACACGGATTGAGGGCGGAAGACTCAAGATTCGTGTCAGAGATAATGGTCCCGGCTTCGCCGGTGGCGGACGGCCCGACGGGCAGGGGCACGGTGTCGGACTCGATAACGTCCGCGGACGGTTGCGGCTCTGTTACGGGGAGGGCGCCGGCCTCGATATCGAAAGCGGGGACGACGGCACTACCGCCGGGTTCAGCATTCCGGCTCGCGAGCGGGCAGAGGTGATGACATGAGAATCCTGATCGCCGACGACGAGCCGATCGCCCGGCAAACTCTGAGAGAGTTAATCGAGGACGAGACGGCCGTGAAAATCGCCGGAGAGGCGACATCAGGACCGGAGACCCTCGAAAAGATCCGGGCGCTAAATCCGGATGTGATCCTCCTCGATCTTCAGATGCCCGAACTCGATGGTTTCGGGGTGGTAAGGGAGTTGCGCGGCGGGCGCTCGCCACTCGTCATCTATGTAACCGCCTACAGCGACCACGCCCTTGAGGCCTTCGACACCGGAGCGGTCGACTATCTGCTGAAGCCGGTCCGCTCCGAGCGACTGGCGGCGGCGCTCGGCAAAGCCCGGGCACAGCTTGCCGGCCTCGCGAAAGAGCGGCGGGAAGAATTGTCGCCATCGATGCAGCGGATCGTCGGCAAGCAAGGGAACGATCTTCACCTGCTTAATCCCGAGCACGTAATCGCCTTTGAAGCCGACCGTGAGATCGTCTATGTGCTGGCGCAGGATGGCAAGCGCTACTACGCTTCTCATACGCTTAAGGAACTGGAAGAGCGCCTCCCCTCCCCCCCCTTTCGCAGGGTCCATCGCAAGACGATCATCAACGCCGACCACATCCGGAAGATCTCTCCCCTCAGCAGCAAACGCTGGTTGCTGACGATGTCAAACGGCACTGAAGTGGTTGTAAGTAAGCGAATGACCAGCGCATTGCGGGAAACAACGGAGTATTGAAGAGAACTGCTCTTCTCGGCTAGCTATGGCAGCTTTAAGTCGAGAGCATAGACTTCCTGGATGCTCTCGTCCTGCAGGATAATCGGTGAATCGTCCGGAGCCAGGGAGAGCCCGAACGGGCCGAGCGTGCCCGCGACATCGATTCCAGCCAGACTGGCCACCTTAGTCACGGCGCCTTCAGAGATGTCAACGCGGTAGATGCCCCGCGCCGCGGTAAAGCCATGGAACAAGTACACGCAAGTCCCATCCCGGCCCCAGGCCGGAAATCCGCCCTGGAAGTCGGTCAGATCACTCCACTCCCCTTGCTCGAAGTCGTAAGTCGCGAGGCCGAAGTTGCTCTCTTGGAGAGCCACGAGGTAACGACCGTCCGGCGACCAGCGGGGTGAGAAGTACCCGTCCGAATTCGGCAGCCTCCTGGTTTCCCTCGTCGCGACGTTGATGATCCGGACGCCCTTACCAGTGTGATCCGTCTCCCAGGGTAAGGGAGCATAGACCAGAAACTCGCCGTCTGGGGACCAATTCGGATCCGCTTCGGTTCCCTTGTCGGGCAGCAGACGCTCAGGCGAGCCTCCAGTTGCATCGGTCAGGTAGATTTTCCACGGTTTGCCGGGATAGCGACCCATGAAGGCAATCCGGCTGCCGTCTGGTGACAGCCGCGGCAGGTATACCCGCATCGGCGATCGAGTCAACTGCAGTCGGTCTGTTCCATCAGCCCGGCTGATCCACAAGTTGTTGTCCGGAAAGCCGACATACGTAACCCGCCGCCCATCGGTCGAGTAGTCCAACTGATCGGCGGATAATCCACTCAGGTGTGGAACATAGGCTCCCGCCTTGACATCCCAGCGTAGAAGCCTGCCTTGTTGAATCTCTCCGATAGCCACCAACTGATTCTCGTCTTGGTTCTCATCCGAAACCAGCCGCGGTGATCGAAAGCGCAAAGGACCATCGGTCAATTGCTGGGGGGTAGCCGCCTGGCCGAGCAGTCGGTTGTCGCGAGCGATCCACAAGTGGCTGTCAGTCGAGGAATAAAACAGGAAGTACCGGGCATCTGCCGTCCAGGCGCCGTAATGCTGTTCGAATTGCCAATTTGGGAACACCGGGTGCGGCTGCGAAGCGTCATCGAGACTCACCTCCCAGATCGTATTGTGCTGGATTGTGGGGTAGCCCGAGCGAAAGCGAATCCTCTGCCCATCGGGACTCCATCGAATCGCGCTATTCGAGCCGGCCTTGCTGGCGATCTTCACCGGCGACGAGCCATCCGGGGCCGCAAGATACAGATCCGGCCCCGTAAAATAAGCCAGCCGGGTTCCATCCGGAGACCACTTGGCATCATTCGCCACCAGATCGCCGAAACGGGCCGTCTTGCTGCCCTTAATTGAATTGAGCCAGAGAGGTCCGTCGATTGCGTCAGGCATGGTTCCGTATCCCGACTTGACCAACAGTTGGTCGCCACTGGGGCTTACATCAAGAATGAATGCGCTCGTTTCCGGTGGAAAATCAGTCTGTATGTGCCGCGGGTCGCCGCCGCGGACCGGGACCGAGCACAGTATAGTCTCCCCTTCAATAAACTCCATGAAGTAGACTTGTTCCCCGTCGGAGGAGAGGCCGTCCAGTTTCTGGCGCCCGTCGTTCGTAAGCCTTTGGTAATGAGTGATCTCCGGCTTGGATGCGGACAGCACCAACCCCGACACGATACTGAGCAGGAGCACACTGAAGACACTCAACCCGGCAATCCAGGGCAAGCGCCGGGCGGTTGGGGCTGGCTCCACGGGTGGCAGCGCTGGGGCGGCGGGCTCTTCACGCTTGATCGGCGCGA
>CAYLSS010000277.1:0-6141 GCA_964385765.1 uncultured Solibacteraceae bacterium | reverse complement strand
GTCGGCGAAGGGCGTCTTGAGCTCTTCCTTATACTCGTCGTCGATCGGCATGGACCACATCCGCTCGCCGGCCGTTCTGGAAGCAGCGATCAGCTTGTCCCGAAGTCCGTCATCGTTGGAAAAGACGCCCGTGTTCAGGTGGCCCAGCGCGACCACGATGGAGCCGGTGAGGGTTGCCACATCCACCAACTGAGTGCAGCCCAGCCGGCGGGCGTAGGCGATGGCATCGACGAGGATGAGGCGGCCCTCCGCATCGGTATTGAGTACCTCGATGGTCTTGCCGGCCATGGAGGTGACAATGTCGCCGGGACGTTGGGCGCGCGGTCCGGGCATATTCTCCACGGCGGGGATCAGTGCCGTGACGGGAATCGACGGTTTCAGCCGGGCGATGGACTGCATGGCGCCGAGGACGGCGGCGCCGCCGGCCATGTCGTACTTCATCTCGTCCATATTCGCCGATGGCTTGATCGAAATACCGCCGGTATCGAAGGTAACGCCCTTGCCGATCAGTCCGAGATGGGCGACGTCCGACGGGGCGCCGGGCCGGTAGCGCAGCACGATAAGCGCCGGCGGCTCGGCACTTCCCTGGGCGACGCCTAGCAGCGCGCCCATGCCGAGCTGCTGCATGCGCTCGCGGTCTAGAACATCGCACTCCAGGCCCTCCGCCGCGGCCATTTCAGCCGCCCGGCGCGCCAACTCGGACGGATTCAGCACGTTGGCCGGTTCGGCGGCCAGATCACGAGCGAAGTTCTTCCCGACGGCAAGCACCTGACCGCGTTCGACCGCCGCGGTGAGTTCCGCGGCCCCAGCGGGAGCCGCCACGGAAAACGCCGTGACCTGCTTCTCGTCCTTCTTTTCGTCGGTCTTATGGCGGTCCGGGTCCCAGGCGCCCGCTATCGCCCCTTCAACCGCCGCCCCGGCTAGCTCGGGTTTCTGGAGCTCGGCCGGCAGAAACAGGGCGAACCGGCGGATCGCCTTCCTGCGCTGGGAGCGGATGGTCGTGGCGATCGTTTGGCGGAGGCGGAAGGCGTCGAAGCCGTCCGGCTTCCCGCATCCCGCCAGGATCAACCGCCGGGCCTTCAGACCTCCGGGATGGTGGAGCAGGATGGTGGATTCTTCTTCGCCGGTAAACTCGCCGGTGGTATAAAGTTCCGTGATGATTTCGTCGGCGGCGGTCCCGAGTTGGGGCGCCTCCGATGAGAAGGCGGGGACGATAAGGGCGTCGGCGATGATCTCGGGTGCTGGTCGGCGGTTTATGCCTGTCTCTATGTGTTCCATGTCAGATCTTGAAGGTCAGTTTCAGGTGCGCCGGCGCATTCCGGCTCTGGCTTCGGCCTCTTGCTCGCGTTTGCGAATCGCGTCCCGCTTGTCATGTTGTCTCTTTCCCTGTGCGAGAGCGATCTCACATTTCACCCGGCCGTTCTTGAGGTACATCCTGGTTGGGATCAAGGTGAGTCCCTTGTCCCGGGTCTTTCCCGCGAGCTTGTTAATCTCGCCGCGATGCAGGAGCAACTTCCGGCGGCGCTCGGGGTCGTGATTGAAAAGATTACCATGCGAGTAGTGGCCGATATGCACGTTGGCCAGCCAAGCCTCGTCCCCGGTAATTTCAGCGTAGCCGTCGCGAAGCTGGACCTTGCCCGCCCGGGCCGCTTTGACCTCGGTGCCCGTCAGCGCTAGCCCCGCCTCGAAGCGGTCCATCAAAAAGTAGTCGTGCCGCGCCTTGCGGTTGTCGCTGAGAACCTTGATCGGGGAGTTGTCGTTGCTCACTTTGGAAGCACCTGCAAAGATTGCATTCCACGCCTGGAAGTCGGTCGTCGTCAAAGACTTATAGGCGATGGGTGGTGTGAAATCCCATCTTAACACAGCCAACGGACCGCATAACATGCTATTTCTCAATCGCTTAGGAGCGATCCTCCCCATCGCGTTCCTGCTGCTTTGCGCGGCAGCCGGCTTGGACGCGCGCGACGACAAAGTGAAGGACCTGCTGAAGCAGGGCGAAGAGCACCAACACGCCGGCGAATGGAAAATGGCACTCGAATATTACGAAAAAGCCTTCGCCGCGGATCCCGGGGACGTTGCCGCTCAGATCGCCGTCCGGCGGGCGCGTTTCGAGGCCTCCCGCAATCATGTAAAGGAGGGCCAGCGACTGTTGGAGAAGGGCCTGCTCGAAGAGGCGCTCGATGAATTTCAGGAAGCATATGCGCTCGATCCCGGCTCGACCATCGCCGAGCAGGAGCTGAGACGCACCTACCGCATGATCAGGGAGCGCGAGGAAAGGGAGAAAAAGGGCGAGCCGGAGGAGGAAGGCGCTCTCCTCACCCCGACAGAACGGGCCCGCGTGGAGGCATTGGAGCGGCTGGAACGTTTGGAATCCGTACCGGAACTGCGTCCCATCTCGCCCACCCTGAACACGCTCAAGATGAACAACCAGCCTCCCAAGGTGTTGTATGAGACGGTGGGGAAGCTGGCCGGGATCAACGTCATCTTCGATCCGGAGTTCCAATCAACGGGCCAGAATGTCACCGTGGATCTTTCCAACAGCACCCTCCAAGAGGCGCTGGACTACCTTGCGGTACTGACGAAGACTTATTGGAAGCCCCTGTCGGAGAATACCATCTTCGTGACGAACGACAACGTCACGAAGCGGCGCGACCACGAGGAGATGATCGTCAAGGTCTTCTACTTGAAGAACACCACGCAGGTGCAGCAGCTTCAGGAGATCGCGACAGCCGTTCGTTCGGTGACCGACATCCGCCGGCTCTTCACCTACAACGCCCAGAACATCATCCTGGCTCGGGATACGGCCGACAAGTTGGCGCTGGCCGAGAAGCTGATCTATGACCTCGACAAGCCGCTGCCCGAGGTGGTGGTCGACGTCATTGTGATGGAGGCGTCGCGGAGCCGAACCCGCCAACTGGCCAGCACTCTTGTCTCCGGGGGGACCAGCGGCATCCAAATACCAGTGACTTTCGATCCCCGGGCGGCGATTTCGGGTGGCGATGACGGCGACGACCCCGGCGGGGGCACAGGGACGAGTTCAGGTACGATCCGGGTTCCAGATGTTGCGAATCTCGGACTCAACGACTTTACGACCACTCTGCCGGGCCTGCTGTTCAGAGCGCTGCTGAGCGACAGTTCCACTCGAATCCTGCAGCGCCCGCAGGTTCGAGCGGCCGATGGCCAGCAAGCGTCGCTGCGCTTGGGTGACCGCGTCCCGTTCGCCACCGGCAGCTTCCAGCCGGGGGTCGGCTCGGTCGGGGTCAGCCCGCTCGTGAGCACACAGTTTCAGTTCGCCGACGTCGGAGTGAACGTTGATCTCACGCCGAAGATTCATGGCGAAGACGAGGTTTCGCTGCATATCGAGGTCGAGATCTCCTCGGTGCGCGAGCGGATCGACGTCGGCGGCATCGAGCAGCCGGTGATCGGGCAGCGCACGGTGACCGAGGACATTCGGGTCAAGAGCGGGGAGGTAACTCTGCTTGGAGGGCTGACGCAAAGCCAGACGACCCGGACCAAGGGCGGCGTGCCCGGGATCAGCAATATCCCAATCATCAAGTGGCTCGGCTTCGGTGATGAGAGCAAGGAGACGAGCGAGAGCGAGCTGCTGATCGCGTTGATTCCACAGATCGTCCGCCGTCCGGAGATATCCGAGCTGAACATGCGAGGGATTGCCGCCGGCAGCGATCAGGTGGTGCGAGTGCGGTACGAGTCGGAAGCGGCTGAACCGGAGGAGGCCGAAGGGGAGGTCGGGACCGAGCCGGAAGTGCCGTCGGCAATTGAGCCCGCCCCCGAAACTGATCCGGTCCCTCCCGCCGAGCCGGATGAAGTGACCTCCGGAGCGGTGTTGCGGTTTGACCCGCCGGCGCTGGAGGGCCGGCGCGGAGATACGCTGGTGGCGACGCTCGAACTTCAGAATGGCACGGATGTCTACAACGCAGCGATGCGGTTTCAGTTCGACCCACAGCAATTACGATTGATCGAGGTCCGCCAGGGTGGATTCCTTAGTGGCGACGGCCAGCAGGTGATCTTCACGCGGAATATTCTGAACGACGCCGGCTCGGCGTCCATCGTTCTGAACCGCCTTCCAGGGGCTGGCGGCATCAGCGGGAGTGGCTCGCTGGTGGAGCTTGTTTTCCAGGCCGTGGGCACGGGGACCTCGCAAGTGTCGGTCCCGGAGATCACGATACGCGACTCCTCCATGCAGCCGGTGAACGTCGCTGCGCCGGTGCTGGAGGTCCGGCTGGAGGAATAAGAGTGAAGCTTAGACGATATCGACAACGTGGCTTGACGTTGGTGGAACTGATCGTCGCCTTCACGATCATGCTCATTCTGACGACCATGGCCGTCCCGCTCGCGCGCTACAAGGTACGGCGCGATCAGGAGCGAGATCTGCGCTACGCTTTGCGGCAGATGCGGGAAGCGATCGACGAGTATAAGGATGCGGCTGACATGAATCTGCTCGGACCGCAGGAGATTGGTTCGGAGGGCTACCCCGAGAGTCTGGAAGTGCTGGTCGAGGGCGTGGAGGCGGCGGGTGCGGTGGATAAGAAGTACAAGTTTCTCCGGCGGATTCCAACGGATCCGATGACGGGAACCAAGGACTGGGGATTGCGCTGCGTCCAGGACGACGCCGATTCCATGGCCTGGTGCGGTCAGAATGTTTTCGACGTCTACACCAAGTCGACCGCGCGAGCGCCCGACGGAACCCTCTATTCCGAATGGTAGACCGGCAAGACAGCATGCGAACGAAACGCGGCTTCACCATCATCGAGATTCTGATCGTCATGACGATCGTGTCAATTCTTGTCTCGATCGCCGTCCCGCTCTACCAGCGCTCTATACAACGGGCGAAGGAGAGCGTGCTCAAGAACAATCTGTTCACTTTGCGGACGGTCATCGACGAGTACACCTATGACAAGAAGAAGGCGCCGCAGTCGCTCGACGACTTAGTAACCGAAGGCTACCTGCGGCAAGTGCCGATCGATCCGATCACCGGCGCCAACCAAAGCTGGATCGTGATCACCGAGGATGCCTTGACCGCGGTGGATCAAACTGAACCGGGGATCTTCGATGTCCGAAGCGGCGCCGACGGGACGTCGCTGGACGGCTCAGCATACGGGGAGTGGTGACGCGGTTTCATATCGATTGTCGTTGCTGTTTCTGACCTGGACCTAACTCGCGCCGATCTGCCTCAAAGCTTCAATCCCGGCATCACGGGGATAGCGTTCTCTTTCCGTTAGCACGAACTGCTCGACCGCGCTGCGCGCCGGCCACGCGCGCCTGCCGAGCCAGCCCAGGCGCACAGCGGCGGTGAATCTGACCCATGGACGATCGTGGTTGAGGTAGCCGGTCAGCACGGCGAGTCCCCTGCCGGTTTCCCCGATAAAGCAGAGGGCTTCGGCGGCCATCATACGGACCGCGTCCGACTCGCTTTCTTCGGTCGACCGGACCAAGGCCTCTTTCGCCGGCTCGGCCCGATACTCGAGCAGGCGACAGCCGAGGGCGGCCCAGTACTGGACGATCGTGTTCTCATCGGAAAGCCGAAGCGAGAGAACCGGAAGGTTTGTCGTGTCGGCGGCGTTAGCCAGTTCGACAACCTTAAGAATGCGATCGAGCGGGTAGCGCCGGCGGTCGCGGGCGAACTCATACGGGGTCGTTCCTGCTGTGAGCCGGTGCATCTCGATCTCGGGTATGAAGCCGGTGTCCCGGATTTCTCGCCGTCGTCGGTCATGTTCCGCCCGCAACTTCCGGAGCGCGTCTTCGAACTCGGACCGGCCGGCGAGGTTATTGACTTCATGCGGATCATTGATCGTGTCGTAGAGTTCCTCGAGCGGGGGCGGCTCGAACATCTGCCGCTGCGGTCTCGCCAGCACGTTCTCTTCGTACAGCTTCCAGATCTGGACCCAGGAGGGGATGCCGTTTTGGTAAGTGTTGTATTGGTTGGGCGGTATGTGCGGCAGATAGTTCCGGACGTATCGGAACCGCTGGCCCCTCACTGAACGGATGAGGTTCGGGCAGGGCCCCATACGATCGCGGGCGACGTAGACATATTCTCGCCGCGGACCGTACGAAAGTCCGGCAAACGGCACGCCCCTCACATATTCGGGGATGGGGACGCCGGCGAGGCTCAAAACCGTTGGC
>CAYLSS010000276.1:2495-6154 GCA_964385765.1 uncultured Solibacteraceae bacterium | reverse complement strand
GTCCCGTTGACCGCCGAAAAGGTCGACGACTTCATGGGACCCATACTGGAAGCAGCAAAGACCGGCGACCTCAGCCTCATCCGAAACCTGGACGCCTGATCGATTGAATCGCAAATGCCCAAGCGCCCACCGACGCGAATCCCCGGCCGCCTCAAGGTCCACCGCGACGGTTATGCGTTCCTGATGGCCGACCGCGACTTGCCCTGGGCCGCCGGCGATATCTTTCTGCCGCCGGATTCCCTGAACAGCGGCATGGACGGCGATCGGGTGATGGTGAAAGTGGTCCGGGTTGACCGCGATGGCCGTACCGAGGGCAAGGTCGCCGAAATCCTGGAACGTGCCCATGCCACGGTTGTCGGAATCTTTCGCGTCATGAGAGACCACAACTATGTCCGCCCTCATGACAACCGGCTGCTTGACTGGGTAGTGATCCCCGATGGCATGGAGATCCCGACCGGGGCCTTCGACCGCGACCGAGTCGGGCCGGTGGCCATCACGGTCGAGAATGCGGACGACCTTGACGGCTTGGTCGTGAACGCCGAGATCCTCGACTACCCCGAGCGCGGAGCCAATCCCGTCGGTCGCATCATCGAAGTACTGGGCCATCCGGACGACTTCGGCGTCGACGTAGAGATCATCATACGGAAACACCATATCCCCCACCGATTCCCGCTCGAAGCCCTCGAACAGGCGGAAAGCGTGCCCGCCTCGGTCGACGAGGGGCAGGTGGCCCGCCGGCGCGATTTCCGCAATCTGGACATCGTCACGATCGACGGGGAAACGGCGCGCGATTTCGATGACGCCGTCTGGGTGGATCGGCTCAATGACGGCAACTACGCCCTGCATGTCCACATCGCCGATGTCAGCCACTACGTCCGGCCCGGCACGCCGATCGACCGCGAAGCGCAGTTGCGCGGCAACAGCGTCTACTTTCCCGACCGCGCCGTGCCCATGCTGCCGATGGAGCTGTCGACGGGAATCTGCTCGCTGAACCCCAAGGTCGATCGCCTCACGATCTCGGTCCTGCTCGAGATCGACCATCGTGGAAACGTTGTTGCGCAGGAGTTCACCCGCGGCGTCATTCGCAGCGTCGAGCGGATGACCTACACCCATGTTCACCGCCTCCTGGAAGGCGAGACGGCCGTCCGCGAACGATATTCCGGTCTGGTCGAGCGGTTCGAACTGATGCGCGAACTGGCCCTCCTGCTCAACAGGATGCGACAGCGGCGAGGGTCCATCGATTTCGACCTTCCCGAACCGCTCATCGAATTCGATGAGTCCGGCATGATGATCGGAATCGGACGCAGCCCCCGCAATATCGCCCACCGAATCATCGAGGAGTTTATGCTCGTCGCCAATGAGGCCGTGGCGGCTCATATAGCGGCTCAAGAGGAGGACTCGCTCTACCGCGTGCATGACAAGCCCGACCCGAAACGGGTCCTCGAATTCGAGGAGATCGCCCGCCAGTTCGGTGTGTCGCTCGGGGTGCGCGACCTTGCCGTGAAGCGCTTCTCGCAGACCACTCGCCGCAAAGATGGCAGCAAGCCGCGCCAGGACATCGTGGTGCCTCCCGCCGACATCAAGATCACCCCGCGCCATTACCAGAAGCTGGTCAAGAAGATCGAGGGGCGCCCCGAGGAGCGCATTCTCACCTACTTGATGCTCCGAAGCCTCAAGCAGGCCCGGTACGCCGCCGATCAGCGGGGCCACTTCGCCCTGGCCGCCAATACGTACACGCACTTCACCTCGCCGATTCGCCGCTATCCAGACCTCGTCGTCCACCGTATCCTTGGCGCCTTGATGGCCGGCTCCACTTCGGGACTGGTCCCGGCGAAGCTCGAGAAACTGGCGCTGCATTGCTCGGAGACCGAACGGCGAGCCGAAGACGCCGAGCGGGAGCTGATTGAATGGAAAAAGATCAACTTCATGGCCGAGCACGTCGGCGACGAGTTCTCCGCTTTGATCACAAACACCATGCCATTCGGTTTCTTCGTCGAATTGGACGATTGGTACATCGAGGGGCTCGTACCGCTCGAGTCTCTGCCCGGTGACCGGTGGGGCTACAACGAAACCACCCGCCAGATCATCGGATCGAGATCGAGACGGCGGTTCTCGATCGGAGATAAGGTGACGGTCCGGCTCGACCGCGTGGATGCCGTCGAACGCAAGCTTGCCTTCGGTGTGGTGCCGCAAGGTCGTTGATCCTTTCTTGGATAGTGCATTCCACCCTGTTGGAATTCAGCGGTTCTGACGATGTCTCATAAGTCAGATCTTGCGCGCCCACGATCAGGCCCTGCCAGGACCATCACTCAGCGGCGCGTTTGGGAGGATTTTGTGCCGTACAACCCAGATCCCGATCCGAGTGGAGCAATGAACACGAGCTCCGAGCAGCAGAAAAACCCGACGACTGCAGCCGTGGAGATAGGTGGGGCCGTAGCCAGAGCGGTCTCTCTGCACCTGGACGGCAAGAGCGAAGAGGCCCTTCAGGAGCTGGAAGCGGCCCAGGCGAGTGGAGAGCGGGCGCCGGACCTAATCGCGGCGACAGGACGCCTGCAGTGCGAGCTTGGGCTCTTCGAGGAAGCTGTCCGCAGCTATCGCGAACTGCTCGAGATGGCGCCCCAGTACAAAAAAGGCAGCCTCCAGTTGGCTCTCTGCTGCCAGAAGCTCGAACACTGGGAGGACGCCTCGGCGGCCTATCGTGAGGCGCTCCTGTCTGGCGATGAACTGCCGGAGGCTCACATCGGCCTCGCCACCTGCCTTCTCCATCTGGACGATTCCGAAGAAGCCCTCGGGCACTTCGACAGGGCGCTCGAGTTGAAGCCAGGCGACCAACTGGCGCGACTCGGGCGGGCCGTATCCCTGCAGAAGACTGAGCGCTACGGCGAGGCGCGGTCAGCCTATGAGGAGATCCTCGAAGAAGATCCCGACGCTTCCGGGGCGCTTCGGAATATCGTGGCGCTGGCCGTTCAGGCGCATGACGACGAACTCATTGAGCGATACGCCCACCGCCTGATCGAGAGCGATCCACAGTCGGCCCCGGGGCTGACAGCGCTGGCATCTCAGGCGTTGCGGCGGGAGAACTACGAGGAGGCGGCAGACCTCTGCGAGAGGTTGACTCGGACCTCGCCCGATAGCTACGAGGCCTGGTTCAATCTCGGGGTGGCCCGGCAGAAGCTGGCCCAATGGACGGAGGCCGCCGAGGCATATTCCCACGCGATTGCACTGCGGCCCGACGCCAAGTTGGCTCACCAGAACCGTGGAATCGCCCTCTCGCACATGGACGACCGCGAAGCCGCGGCACAAGAGTTCCGCGAAGCGGTCGCCCTTGACCCTGACCTTGCCGATTCGGCCTGCCACCTGGCCTGGATCCTGGAGCAGAACGGCAGCCGGCAGGAGGCTGAGCGGATGTACGAAAGCCTCGTCCAGGACGAGCACAACTCGGAATTCGCCAGCTACCGTCTCGGCGTTCTCAGGCTCGACCGCGGCGACTATGCGGCGAGCATTCAGGCGCTAGAAAGCGCCAGAAACCAGCCCGAGGCCCAATGGTATCTCGGTCGCGCCCGATGGCTCTATGGGGACCACGACGGCGCCGCCAGAGTCTTTGAACAGATGCTCGAATCCGACCCGGATTCGCGTGGGGCCCTGCGGTCGCTCGCTTC